>JAJYOH010000292.1 GCA_021796315.1 Chloroflexota bacterium | reverse complement strand
TTGGCGTCTTCACGGTCATAAATGGATGGTGCGCCAACCAACTGAGAACCCACGCAATCCCTCTTCGTTGGGAGTGTCGCCCACGAAGTTAGGTAACGGGTCGCTATAAGACAATCGAAATGCGCCCCCCATGTTGCGGTCTGACCCGCCCTTCCTACGGGTCGGTCAGTTTAGGGTAGTCAGCACAGCCATAGTAGTCCCTCGCAGACGAAGGGCTGTACCTGTTCGCCGCGAGGTGTCTGGGTTCGTCTGGCAAAGGCTGATACCTTCCCTTTCAAGGTATGTTTCCTCCGACGGTGACGCCTGTTCGCGTCCGCCTGGCTTGTTCGGGCAACCCGAAGATTTGGAAAAGACGCCAGGAAGGTGCAGGAATGCCGCGCTGGTTCAGCCCATTCACTTCGCAACATCTCCACGCTGTAAGGAAAGTCTCTTGCCCGACCAACTGCCGAAATTCCATTCCCTCACCGGCTGTATTGACCTCGACCGTATGCGCCGCGCCTTCAAGGCGGTCAAGCGCAATCGCGGCGCGGCCGGGGTGGACAAGGTCAGCATCCGCGCCTTTGAAGCCAACCTGGACGACAATCTTGCCGCCCTGATGTTCGACCTCAAGCGCGAAGGCCGTTACCGCGCCACTCCCTTGCGACGGGTCTACATCCCAAAAGGGGAAGGCAAACTTCGTCCGTTGGGCATCCCCACCGTCAGAGACCGGGTGGCTCAGGAGGTGGTTCGCTCGCTTCTCGAACCCATCTTCGAGCCGCATTTCTCTGAGTTCTCTTTTGGCTTCCGTCCTCGCCGTAATGCTCACCAGGCGATTGAGGCTCTCCGTGCGGCTCACGCCGCCGGGTTCAAATGGGTTGTGGACGCCGACATCCAGGCGTTCTTCGACAACATCCCCCACGATCTCATTCTCAATCGCATTGCCGAACGCGTGGCCGACGGGAACATCCTGCGCCTCCTCCGTGAGTTTCTCTCGGCCGGCGTGATGGAAGGGCTGGAACTCCGCCCCTCCTTGTCCGGCACACCTCAGGGCGGGGTCATTTCGCCGCTCCTGGCGAATATCATCCTCGACCTCCTCGACCAACGTCTGACACAATCTGGCTTCCGCTTTGTGCGCTACGCCGACGATTTCGTGGTCTTGTGCCGCTCTCACGCCCTGGCTAAACAAGCCCTGGCTTTTGTGGATACTACCCTGCGCTCCAAGTTGGGTCTTTCCCTTTCCCCATCCAAGACGAAGGTTGTTTCCTTCCTCGAAGGGTTTGACTTCCTCGGCTTTCACGTCTCCAAACGCAGAATTTCCATCCGCACTAAGTCCATCGAGAAACTCAAAGCGCGGGTGCGCCTGCTCACCACTCGCTCCCATAATCTCTGCCAGGAAGTCTTTCAAGAACTCCACCGCGTTCTCATTGGGTTTGCCCACTACTTCGCCGCTCCCTTTGCCTCGGTCGCTGACCAATTCGGGTTACTCGACCATTGGATACGCGCCAGGATACGTTCCATGAAATTCAAAGGTATCTCGCGCGGGTATAATCGCCGTTGGCCCAACAAACTCATCGTTCGCCTGGGTTTGGTTTCTCTCTCTGGGCTGTTGACTTAGCGTTTCGAGATGTTCCCTCATTCAGGGCAAGGCGACGGGGGTCGCCCGGTGCGGGAAAGCCGCACGCCGGTAAATATAGGGAATTGACCCTATCGCGACTACGGGGAGGGAGAGGCTCGTCCCTCTCCCTTACCCTCTGCTCCCTTTCACAACGAGAAATGAACTTGATTAATCGAGGAAAAAGGTGTATCTTTGTTGTAGACACCGAAAGGAGATAACCTTATGCTCACGAAAGTTCAAAAATGGGGCAACAGCCTAGCCCTACGAATACCAAAAGCCTTTGCAGTTGACGCTCAGTTGGAAAATGATTCCTTTGTGGAAATAAGCATCGTAAAAGGCAAAATTATTGTCACGCCAGTCCCAGCGCCAGGCTGGACGCTTGATGAATTGCTTGCAGGTATCACTAAAGATAATCTTCACACCGAAGTTGATACGGGATTTGCCGTAGGAAATGAAGTTTGGTGAACCTTTGGCATACATTCCCGACAGCGGCGACATCGTTTGGATTATGTTTAATCCACAAGCAGGACATGAGCAGGCAGGACATAGACCTGCATTGGTTTTATCCCCGAAGGCTTATAACGGGAAAGTTGGTTTAGCCATCCTCTGCCCAATCACAAGTCAAGTTAAAGGGTATCCTTTCGAAGTCAAAATACCCGAAGGCTTAGAAATCAGCGGCGCAGTTCTATCTGACCAAGTGAAAAGCCTTGATTGGAAAGCAAGACAAGCAAAATTTATTTGCAAATCACCACCCGCTACTTACAATGAAGTTGTTCAAAAGTTAAGCACCTTAATACGTCAGTAACTTCAAGGCATGTAGAGTCTTGCAAAGTCAAAAACGCTCACACAGCGTCTAGCGGACGGTGGGATCCTGGGCGTTTTACAGACATTTTTCCATGGACAGTCCGCCACCTTCGCCAGGCTGGCTTTGAGTTTTCTCTGTTCCCAAACATTGTCCACGCCCGCCTGGTTGTTGAGCCTGTCGAAACACACCTGCCAGTACCGATCAACGCAAACCATTAGTCCGCAAGTAACAAGGAACGAGTGATTCAAACAACATGGAAACGATACAAACGCTCATTCAACGAGTCCGAAAGACACAACACGGGTTTTTGGACATTCAGAAAGCAGCAGATGAAATAGTAGTCGGACAAGCTGCCAAAGAGAGTCTTCGCATTGCCAAACAACTGTCCGCTTCGGAGATATATCAAGACCGCTCACTGGCAACTTTCATTTTAGGCCGATTAGCGGCCAACTCGACCGAAAGCCTCGTGTTTCTGAAACGGCATGTCAGCCAAGATAATGATTGGCGTGTGCAGGAGATTCTGGCAAAAGCCTTTGACAGGTATTGTGCTGACGTTGGCTATGAACAAGCACTTTCCGTCATCAAGGAATGGTTGGCAGATTCCTCGCCTAACGTACGACGGGCAGTCACAGAAGGACTAAGAATTTGGACGGGGCGTCCTTACTTTCAAGACCATCCAGAAGCAGCTATTCAGTTGTTGAGCCAACTTCGAAATGACGAGAGCGAGTATGTACGGAAATCTGTCGGGAATGCGTTGCGTGATATAAGCAAGAAGCACAAGGAATTGATAAGAATTGAATTGCAGCGATGGAAAATTGAAAACAAGCGCATTGAACAAACTCACAAATTGGCAAGTAAGTTCTTGCATAACAAGGGTGCGGGCTAACAATAGGTTGCAGCCGACCGTTGGCGGCACTTAGGAGTGATATATGCGTATTCGTATCGCTGTGGAAGATGTGGAACCCAATCACTGGATTGCATGGGCTCTTGACCTACCTGCTTGTTTTAGTTCGGCAACTACAAGTGCGGATGCTGTTGCTCATGCTCCCCAGAAAATTGCGGAATACTTTCCTTGGCTATTGAGTCATGATAGCTTGGCGCTTATCGTCAATAAGCCGATCGAAGTGGAAGTTATTGACACTTTTCATTCCTTTGTAAGCCGTGAAGACCCTGACTATATCGTCAATGCATTCTTTGAGGATGACCGCCGCCCTTTGGGTTATTGGGATGTTGAAATCGCTTTACGATTATTGGATTGGACTCGCCAAGACTTACTAGGCGTGATTCACTCCATAACACAGGACCAACTCACAGAAGCTCTTAAAGGCGAAGTACGCGGTTCAATCACGGGCATACTAAACCACGTTGCGAGTGCTGAGAATTGGTATTTTAATCAGTTGGGCTGTGGCTTAGAACAAGCGCATCTTCCCAGCGACTCTATGGAACAGCTCGCACGAGTGCGCGCTAACACGCGAGAGCAATTGGTCAAGTTGATTGGCGATGAACGGATAAAAGAGAATCGCGATGAGTTATGGTCTGCGCGGAAAATAGTGCGACGAACTTTGTGGCATGAACGAGACCATACTCAACAGATTGTGCAATTACTAGCTGGCCTGTAAATGGGTATGCGCCCATCATTACCCGCTTTTCATTATCCTCTCACGATAAGAATTTTTGCAGCCCAAAAACGGCTGCACTCTGACTGCCTTCGGCGTATGTACGCTGCGACACCTTGCAAAGCTTCGTGCTATGATGAGTCGGCCGCCTGGCTAGAATCAGCGGCAGGTGAGACCACACGATGGATGGCGAAGGCGGCCGACCGATGCGTTGCAGTGTAAAACATAGGAGCGAAAGACTTGACATATGGACACATCCCCTCTTATCCCCCTTCTCGACCGCGCCAACCGGATCGCGGCAATTTCTGATCTCGACCGCCTGCTGGATCAAACACTTGCCCTACTGATGGAAGTCTGCGGAGCCGATGCAGGGGCGCTGTATTTGCTCGACGAGACTGCCCAGGTTCTGATCTGTAAAGCCGGCGACAGCAGTGAATTCGGGCCGCGCGTTGTTATCGAAGGCAGCCTGGCCGGGGAAGTCCTCCGCCAGAGCCGGCCAGTTCGCAGGGACAATCTTTCCAGTGCCAGATTCCAAAACCTCATTTCTCTGCCGTTGTTGAGGCGCAGCGAACCGTTAGGGGTGGTGCATCTCTTCGATTTTACCCAACCCGCCTTCGATCTGGCGCAGCTGCTGGCTGAACGCATGACCTCTGAGATCGACCGTTCAATTCAACTCGAAGCCAGCCAGCAGCGTAACCGTCGCCTCGAGGCGCTGATCACCATTCTGGGACAGATCGGTTCCAGCCTTGATCGCGACCAAATCCTGCGCGTGATCATTAACTCGGCGCGGGAATTCCTCGGCGCCGAGGCCAGTTCACTCTTCCTGGTAGACCAAGCAGTTGGAGACCTGGTGCTGGTGATTACCAGCAACGTTAACGACCGCATCAGCATTGAGCAGATGCGCGTCCCGGCGGGTAAAGGCATTATCGGCCACGTCGTTCAGACCGGCGAGACCGTGCTGGTGCCCGATGTGGCCATCGATGAGCGTCATTACGCCAGGATGGATCGCGACAGCGGGTTTGTCACCCGCTCCCTCCTGGCGATCCCTCTGCGGTCGCGGACGGTCGACCTGGGCGGCGAACGCGGGGTGGCCCACGAGCGCATCATTGGCGGGCTGGAGGCCGTCAATAAGCTCCAAGGAACGTTCAGCGACGATGATGCCCAACTACTGCGCATCCTGGCAAATCAGGCTGCCACTGTGCTGGACATCGCCGGTCTATACGCCGATACCAACGAGTTGTTCCTGGATGTGGTCAAGTCCCTGACCGCCGCCATCGATGCCAAAGACCCCTACACCGAGGGCCATTCCGAGAGAGTAAGCCGGTTCTCGGTTGAGATCGCTAAAGAGTTGGGCCTGTTGCCCGAGGCGATCTACCGCATCCGCATTGGCAGCCTACTGCACGACATTGGCAAGATCGGTGTGCCGGATGCCATCCTGACCAAGCCGGGCAAATTGACGGATGCCGAGTTTGACCTGATGAAACAACACCCTGCCATCGGCGCCAAGATCATGAGCCACGTACGCATGTTGCGCACCGAGCTGCCCATGATGGCCGAGCACCAGGAACGGCTGGATGGCAGCGGATATCCCCAGGGGCTGAAAAAAGGGGAAATCTCTCTCACCAGCCGCATCGTTGCCGTGGCCGATGTGTTCGACGCGATGACCTCCAACCGGACCTATCACAAAGCTTTGTCCGTTGACGAAGCCCTGGATTATCTACACAGCGGCGTGGACACCCTTTTCGACCGTGATTGCGTGGACGCTTTGACGCGCGCCTATCGCCGCCATGCTGAAGGATAGGCAAAGACCGCCCGACACCTGCTCAAGCGGACAATGGCTGCGCCGCTCGCGACTACGGCGGTTTGCCAGAAATGGCGCGATAATGGGATTGAGCCTCACCGACCCCGCCGCTGGCTGCAAGACGCTTGGACAGCTGCCCCTTAAACCTAGTCATTACTGTCGTCCTCCTGATTTCACACCGGGTGTAAAGAATACCGTGGCAGAGACGATCCTTGGTACTGCCATGGGTACTTCTTGATAGATAATACTTTGGAATTCATTTTCGACTCCATCTTTCTAGGAACAGATTTTATGGAAAAAGAATCGAATTTCCTCCTTAAAGCCAAGTCCAACAAGTGGGCTTGGATCATTATTGCCATCGTTGTGCTTTGCGCGGCACTGGTTTTCCTTATCAGCGTTGCAGGTGTTTTTTTCCTCCGACCATTCTGGAGCAATAAAACGGCCGCGCCGGATCCGCAGATCGTCCCCACAGTACAAACCGGCCCTGTTGTCCCCTCCGCACCAACCGAGTCTCCATTCGCTGACACCCTTCCGATTCTGGATTATGAGGCTGATCCGCTCTTCGGTTCGGCCAGCCTGCAACGTGGCTTCTCTCCAGATCCCTACATCGTTGCCGCCATGGCAGGAGGCACTGTCGACACGCTGGATCTTAACCTCGATTGTGGGTTCACCTCGTCTTTTCCCACCTTTGCTTTCAGTTTAAGCGGCGGTGCTTCGGAAGGATTCTTGCGTATCTTTTACGTTACCAGTGACGGCACGGACACCACGCTGGTCGTTCACACGCCAAACCAGGAATGGTTGTGCATGGATAATTCCTCCTATGGCAGTGGGATGGATCCGGTCATAGATATTGAATTTGCCGCATCAGGCAAATATGCCCTCTGGGTCGGCACACAGCAGAGCGATACCTATGGGACCGGCAGCCTTTTCATTACCCAGTCGGCGGATACTTCTCCGTGAGAAGACAAGGCCCAACTTTTTTCTCGGGCGAAGTGGCAACTGTCGGGGGTAATATTGTCCGCATGGCGGAAGAAAGGTGGATCCAGCTTCTCCAGTGCGCCACTTGAGAAGACTCTAGGCAGGCGTTTACCATTCGCTCAGCCAAGATGGTCAAGAAGCTGGTTGTGAAATACCCTCCCGCAAAGTTTTGATCCGACTTGGGGCGCCGCACATCGCGCTGCCTGCCGAGACGTAATGCTTGCGTACATCCAAACCGATGTTCTTGGGGTTCAGAACTGATTAATATCGAAACATTATGGAATAATTCTAGAAATGGATTATTTGAACGATCTTGGGATATAGAATAAAAGGAGAGACTTTTATGGAAACCCCAAACCATTCATACAAAACTTATAAATTCAATTTTTGGAAAGATCACTTTTGGGTTTGGGGGTTGTTTTTACCTTTTGGATTAATCTGTTGGGCGATCCCATTAGTGATGTTATTTGGATTAATAAAGACTAATAATGCTCCCGGCTGGTTCCCAATTTTTGGATTCATTTTTCTCGGCATCCCTTCATATTTAGTGGGGTGGATTTTTGTCTATTCTCTAATGGAAGGAATCTATACAAAAGTAATAATTGCGGAAAACTGGGTATCCATACAGCTTCCCTGGGTAATA
>JAJYOH010000291.1 GCA_021796315.1 Chloroflexota bacterium | reverse complement strand
CCGTTCGGACCTACTATCCCGACGATGGAGCCGGGGGGAACGGTAGCCGAAAACGAGTCCAGAATGAGGCGGTCGTCGAAAGATTTCGTTACTTTGTCAAAATCAAAAACAATATCTCCGAGCCGCGGTCCCGGTGGGATATAAATTTCCAATTCTTCGCGCCGTTCTTCCATTTCCTGCGAAAGCAATTTTTCATAAGCGCTAACACGCGCCTGCCCTTTGGATTGACGCGCCTTCGGCGACATGCGAATCCATTCGAGTTCGCGTTCGAGAGTCTTTTGTCGCTTCGATTCGGATTTCTCTTCGAGGCGGATGCGCTCCTGTTTTTGTTCGAGCCACGAGGAGTAGTTGCCCTTCCACGGAATGCCATAGCCGCGGTCGAGTTCGAGAATCCAACCCGCGACGTTATCGAGAAAATATCGGTCGTGCGTGACAGCGATGACCGTGCCTTTATATTCGCGCAGATGATGTTCAAGCCACGCCACGGACTCGGCATCGAGATGATTGGTAGGTTCATCGAGCAGGAGAATATCGGGTTCGGTGAGCAGCAAGCGGGTCAGCGCGACGCGGCGGCGTTCACCGCCTGAACAAACTTTGACTGGTGTGTCCGACGGCGGGCAGCGCAATGCGTCCATCGCAACGTCCAAATGCGAATCGAGATTCCACGCGTCCACCTTATCGAGTTGTTCCTGCAACTTGGCTTGCTCGGCGACGAGCGCATCGAAGTCTGCATCGGGCTCGGCAAACTTGGCATTGACTTCGTCGAAGCGCGCCAGCATATCCACAATGGGCTTGACGGCTTCCCTCACAACTTCGATGACAGTTTTCGTTTCGTCGAGCTTCGGTTCCTGCTCGAGCAGGCCGACGGTGTAACCTTTGGATTGAGCGATCTCGCCGACGCAATCTTTATCCACGCCCGCCATGATGCGCAGCAACGTGGACTTGCCCGCGCCGTTGAGTCCGAGCACGCCAATCTTTGCGCCATAATAAAAGCCGAGGGAGATGTCGCGCAGGATTTGTTTGTTCGGTGGGACAATGCGTCCCACTTTGTTCATTGAGTAAATAACTTGAGTAGTTTCGTTTGACATGGCGAGGTGATTTTACCGTAAGTTCTTGTGTTGTATAATTTGATTATGCCACGCAGGCATTCCTTGAAGAAAATGCTTGAAATACTCCACCAGCAAATCCCAATGCTGGCAGAGCGTTACAACGTGGAAAAGCTGGAAGTGTTCGGTTCCTATGTACGTGACGAACAGAATAAGGACAGCGACCTGGATATTCTGGTCACATTCAAGGAAGCGCCAAGCTTGTTGACTTTCATTGCGATAGAAAATTATCTATCAGATCTATTGAAAGTCAAAGTGGATTTGGTGATGAAAGATTCGCTCAAGCCAAAAATCGGGCAACAGATTCTGCGCGAGGCAATTCCGGTATGAAGCGCGAGCACGAAGACTACTTGCGTGATATGCTGGAGAACGCCGAAAAGGCGCTCTCTTTTGTAAGTGGATTGGATTACGATAGCTTTTGTAGAGATGACAAGGCTTTGTATGCAGCGGTACGCGCTTTGGAAATTATTGGTGAAGCCGCACGCAAAATTCCTGACGATGTGCGCACCGCCAACCCCGAGATCCAATGACGGGAAATCGCTGGAATGCACAACAAATTGACTCGCGAATATTTTGGGGTCAATACGAAAGTAGTCTGGAGGACGGTACAGGAGGATTTACCCGTCATAATTTCCGCACTGCGGAAGATGCTCAAGAAGAAATAATAACTCCGAGATATGCATCTCGGAGTTATTTATCTTACGCACTAACAAGTCACGCTTCGACGGGTTCGATTGCGATCAATCTTCTACTGTGGGGGACATAATAAATGCGATACGAGATGCCTTCTACGAGTGCATTGAATGCCTGGCGAGAGACTCTCCAATGCAAGCCGCCCAGGTAGTAATGATAAGAGGTCGAACGCCCGTGCCAGACCGATTTATGAACATATCCCTGTGCTGATTCCACGCTGCCCATCCACGCATCGGAGGCGATCAACACGCCGCGCCAGAAGATATAAAGGCCAAAAATAACCAGAGAGAGCGTCATGAACAGCACCGAGATAATCGATTCGGCCGGCGCCCCTGACCTTTTGTAAAGTATCACCACACCGATCCCAATTGCGATGGAAAACAGCGCCCCCAATAGGTACATCCCGGCAATCAGCGTGAGGCGCAGGCTTTGCTCGCTTGCCTGCCTGCCGCCGCGGTTGGCCTCCAGAGATGATGGGTCGAAGTGGTGAGCTTGTGCCAGACTGGTTATCATCTCGGATGAACTCATGGATCTGCCTCCATACCCCGATGCTTCCGCCGAGAGCAGACCGCCCGTGCCGGGCAAATGATAAAAGCGATACGCGCCGGGCAGCAGGTTCAACGTCTCTTCGAAGATGGGACGCAAACGGCGCCCGTTCGTCTCCGCGATATACTCTCCGCGTTTCCACTCCACCTGTCCATCTGCCGCTTCCACCCGACCCTCGGCCAGCTCCCGCTTTAGACGGCTGGCCCACATGATCTCAGTAAATGCCGGGACGAAGAGAAAGCAAAGTAGAACTGCCATGACGATGAAGAACATCACGGCGGGCACTACATCATTTCCCTGCGGACTCGATTGTGGAATCTCGAATGCCAAAAACAAAAGCACGAGCACGGTCACTGCAAACACAATGACGATCTGCGGACCATACCGGTTCCGGCGATGTTGAAATGCGGAAATCTGGGCAGGCGATACCCTGCCTTGCCGGTTGACCGCAAGGTTATCGGGGTTGGTCAGGCGGCGGGCCTGGGCATCAAACATGAAGTCATATTTAACGCTAAGTTTCATGTTTTGCCAAACACCAGCCTTCCTGAAACGGGAAGAGTGGCTTGCCGCCCCGAATTTCGGCCCGGATGGGAACCCTGGGATATTGATCCTGGAGTTTCTGTATTTAGCACATCCCTCTTGTTCATTGAATAAATTATTGAATTTGGGAATTAATAGTGATATATTGTTTTCAGACAAGTTAAGCGTTTCTTACATAGTTGTAAAAGCCGACCGTAAACAAATGGGTTCGTAGAAGGGAAAACGTATGGCTACCACATCACCTCCCATTAAATCATTCATAACATTCCTGACCGTCATGATGCTGGCAATCCTTGCATGCGGCACACCACAAATGTTGCCCAGCACGCCAATAGGAATGCCGACAACTGCGACATTGCCGGAATTCCCGTGGCCCCCGCCCAAACCTTCATCCGTTGCAATCCCCGCCCTCAGCTCCATAAATGCTGCGGAAGCAGAACCCACATTGGGCGATGTTGATTCCAGAATTACCGGGGCGCTAACTACGGGCGGCTATGATGAAAAGTCCTATTACGGTGTCCCCGGAGGGTTCGCTCTTGTAACACGCCTCGAACAGATTGACCCGGATGGATACCCGGTATATTCAGACCGCTGGGCAGCCGAATTGAGTCCGATGGATGTCAAAGAGTTTTCTTTAAGCAAATATCTGGAGGCGCTGTTTGGCATGCCCAAGGGACATTACCGGATTTTTGTCTTTATTGTGACTTCAAATTTAGTGGTGCAATCAGGCACGCCGGTGACGCAGGGTGAGGCAGAGAACTGGATTGTGGAAGGCGCCAATAAGCTGCCGAGCTGGATGGCAGCACAGCCATATACAAAGGAACACTCCTGTACTGTATACATCTATGAGTTTATTCAGTCGGGGGTTGGGGGAAAGGCCAATCAAAACGTACCGAGCGACATCACGGGCAGGCAGCATCTTGAACGGGCGGGCCTGTGGGACATATTGGAGAGGTAATCATGAACATTCCCATGTTGAAATGCCAGACGCGGTTGATGTTTGTGTGGGTGATCGGATGCGTCATCTTGTTGTTAATAGCCTGGCTGCAGATATTATTTGGTCACTACGGTGAAAATGGTCGGGACGTTATCGAATGGCTTCTGCCTTCGATCACTCCCACTTTATCTTTGGTCACAGGAGTGTGGGCAAACAACGCCTTGAAAAAGCCAAAGGACACCGAGAAGGTCGGGGCGGGGATATACAGGATCGTCCTCGCCGCCTCCGTTTTTTATCTGGCCTTTATTGCGCTGATTTTTGCCATACAACCCATGGTTGCGCTGCCTCCATTGGAGGTCATAAAAAATTCCAGCTTGATCATGGTTCCCCTGCAGGGTGTGGTGTGCGCGTTCATCGGCATCTTCTTTACCCAAAAATCGAAATAGCCGCAGGCCGATTCCTGCCTTTCAACTGGAGTATTTCATTCCCTCCTCACGTGCCATCCCTTCCAATGAATTGACACATCCCGTGCATTTCCGTACAATAAGCGCAAGTTGGCGGGTAATTTCAAAATACTTTCTTCCCGTATAACAACCAACAACGTAGAAGGAGAATGCACCATGGCCAAAAAATTGGCAGTCATTAACCAACTGCGCCCGCGCATCATCAGTCAGGGCGTAGCGGACACGGAAACGATCTCCAAGCGCATGTCCAAGAACACCACGTACAACCCCGATGAGCTGTTCGGCATGATGCGGCTTTTCATCAAGGAAATTCTTTCCTACAATCCAAGTCGCTTGCCTGACACGCGCTTTCTACTGTCTTTACGGCTTGAAACTGATTGTCTTTGTCAAACACGTTCCGCTCTGGCCCAGGTCTGAACACAAGGTAATCGTGGCGCGGAGTTTATGTCCGCTGGGGTCATACGTGAAAGCCGGGGCGCTCATGACATAGGCCTTGCCCGCAGCTAATGTATCTCTGGTGATCGAAGTGAGGCAGCCGTTGATGTCGGTAAAACCATCCGCATAATCGGCAAGCACAACCCCGCTAACCGTATCGGTGACAGTCATCCCCACTGACTTGAAATCAAGCGAACCCGTGTTCTTCAGCTTGATCTCCACCCACCAGTTATTATTGCAGTTGTCCGTGCTGCTGAACGAAGCATCGAAATCGGGCAGCGGTGTGGCTGTCAACGTCGGCGTGGGAGTCGGCGGAGGCGCGTAGATCGGTAACGATAGGATGTTTCCCACTACTGTGGCATATTGTCCCCAAACCCAGCAAAAGTTATTCGGCGAATCCGGATTGCGGATGTACCAGTAGTTGCCTGATGCGTTGCGTCCGTAGACTTGTGCCACCTCGCCGACCAGCAATGCTCCCTGCCAGTCATAAATCAGTCCCGGGCCGCTGCGACAGTTTGTCGGCACAGACACGGTGATTTGCGGGATTGAAGATGTCGGCGTGAGTGTGACCGTGGCTGTCCACGTGGGTGTGAATGTGGGAGTGAATGTGACCGTTGGAGTGGATGTGAATGTTGCGGTCCCGGTCGGCGTTTCTGTCGGTGTGGAAGTTATCGTTTCGGGCGCGGACATTGGAGCGGGTGACGGTTGGGCGGCAGGCGTTGTCGCTGAAGGCGCTGACTCAGTCAAACCGGCGATCACGGTCTGGGCTGCTGCTGTGCTGATGGAATTTGGGTCTTGCAGCGAAATTGTGGTGGGCAGCGCGCAAGCCAGCGAAGCCATCAGCAACGTGATGACGATAAATAGAACTGAACGGGAGTTAGACATGGCTCCTCCTAACATTGTCTTGTTTTATCCAAATATCTTTCATCAGGAGGAATTTCTAAAGCATAGAGTCCTGTTCTTTACATTACCGCGGCCGTGGAGTCTTTGTGGGAATGCCGCCTATGGGCGTGGGTGTGTACGGATTCCCAATCGGACCAAACCACGGCGTGGTCTGCGGAGAACCATAATAATAAGTTTGGACCAGCGCCTTGAACAGCGGCGCGGCGTAATCCGCGCCTTCGCCCGCGTTTTCGACGATGACCGCAATGGCGATATCGGGTTTGCCGGAATTGGCTTCATCGTCCGTGTAGCCCGCGAACCACGCGTCCGGTTCCAGTCCCGGACCGGTTTGCGCGGTCCCCGTCTTGCCGCCCATTGGAAGACTCAAGCCAACGATCCTGGAATAGGCTGTGCCGCGTGGGTCGCTGATGACCCATCCCATGGCTTCCTGTATCGCCGCAAGATTATCCGCACGCACAGGCAACGTGCCTTGAACATTCGGCTTGAAAGTTTGGATCGGGTTTCCATCCGCTGGCTGGATTTTCTCCACCAGTTGCGGCTGATAAAGCGTCCCACCATTTCCAACCGCCGCAACGAACCGCGCCACTTGAAGCGGCGTCACAGTCACATCACCTTGCCCGATCACCTGGTTGGTTGCCTGTATCAGCGTGGTCGGGACCGAAATCGTTCCGCCGGCCTCATCAATATCATCAATGCTGGTCGGCGAGCCAAGCCCGAATGCATTCGCCATATTGGTGATGTCTGCGGCGCGATCATACTTGAACAAATCCACACTGATGTGCCAGAAATATGGATCGCAGGAACGCATCAAGCCTTGTTGTAATGTGATCGTGCCGGACGGCGTAGTGGATGATGTATTGCATGACTTCCCGGCTTTCAGTGCATTCTGGCAGAATTCCCACGTCCAATCGTGCAGGACGATGCCGTTCAACTCTGTGAAGTCATACTGGCAATCGTATGGAGTATGCGGTTCATATAAACCACTTTCCAACGCGGCAGCCATGGCAATGATCTTGAATACCGATCCGAGCGGATAGACTCCTTGTGCAGCCCGATTTACATAAGGTTTATCCGTGCTGGCAGACAAGCTGTTGATCAAGTAATTGTTATTGAAGTTATTTGCGTCGAATGCATTCGGATCGAACTCCGGTGAAGAAGCCATCGCCAGCACGCGTCCCGTGTTGCGTTCCAGAACGACGATTGCACCGTTGTATCCGGTCAATGCCTGCTGTGCCCAGTATTGCATGTTCTTGTCAATGGTCAGGTAGACCGAATCCGCCGCCTGCGGACTCGCCGACGCGACTTGTTTTACCATCTGCCCGTTCGCATCCACAACGTAAAGCGTACCGCCGTGCTTCCCGGCCAGGTAGGATTCCATGGATTTCTCGATTCCGGATTGCCCGACGGCTTCGTCGCCGCGATACCCCATGCGGCGATACTGGTCGAGTTGCTGCGGCTGGATCAGTTGTGTATATCCAACCACTTGCGGAGCGATACCGCTATCGAAATAGAAACGCGAGTTGTATGGCGTGACAACCAATCCACCAAGACCCATGTTGAGCGCAGCAGTTGCCTGATCTGCGCTTGCCTCGCAGGCACCGACGTACCAATCCGGCGCAGAATTGTTATACAATCCTTTGATTTCGTCCGGCGGCATTCCACATATTTTGGAAAGCTGGCTGACCAGCAAGCCTTCGGATTTGGGGCTGATTTCGCCCGGTCTGATGCCCAGCGCATACGCGTCGGACTGTTGGACAATGGGCAAGCCGTTTTGATCGTAGATGTCGCCGCGTGCAGGGATTTGGTAATCGGTCTTCAATACATTGCCATTTGCCAGTTCGGGCAGGAT
>JAJYOH010000290.1:3059-7474 GCA_021796315.1 Chloroflexota bacterium | reverse complement strand
AGGAACATTTTGAAAATCATTGCCTGCATCAAACAAGTCCCAGACTCGGAAGCGAAAGTCAAAGCTGAGAACGGGCAAGTATCGTGGGGTGACGCGCCGCTGGTCATCAACCCGTTCGACGAGTACGCCGTTGAAGGCGCGCTTCAGCAGAAGGAAGCGTCCGGTGGAACGGTCACCGCTTTGTGCATCGGACCTGAGTCCGCGAAGGAAGCGCTCAAGCACGCGCTTGCCATGGGCGCGGATGATGCCATTCTCGTCTCTGATCCAGCGCTGACTTCGCTTGACACCGTCGGCGCGGCGCGTTTGCTGGCAGCCGCCATCAACAAGATCGGCGGCGCAGACATGGTCGTGTTTGGCCGTCAGACTCTCGACGACGGCTCAGGCGTCACCGCCGCGCAAACGGCACGCGTTCTCGGGTGGCCGATGCTTGGGTTGGCCGGCCAGATCAAAGTCGAAGATGGAAGCGTTAAGGTTGAACGTGTCGTTGAAGAGGGCCGACAAATCGTCAGCGCAAAATTGCCCACCGTGTTAAGCGTCGTCCAAAGCATCGGCGAGCCGCGCTATCCGTCGTTCATGGGCATCCGCAAAGCATCGAAGGCCGTCATCCCGATTTGGTTGTTGAGCGACCTCGGCGCAAGCGCGCCCGCGCAAATCATCAGCCGTACCGAACTCGTCACGCCGCCCAGCCGCACTGTGGCTTGCGAAATGATCACGGGCGAAAGCCCCGCCGAGATCGCCGACAAACTCGCCGACAAAATTCTCGCGGAGAAAGTTCTATGAAAACTTTGGTTTATATTGACCACTTCAAAGGCGAGGTTCAGCCCGCTTCGTGGGAAGCGCTCGGCGTTGCGAAAAGTTTTGGTTCGGCCAGCGCTGTGATTTTCGGTACGGGACTCGATGCGCTTGTTAAGACTGCGTTTGAATTTGGCGCGGACGAAGTTTTAACTGCGGACAATCCCGCTTTGACGGATTATCGCGCCGAGGCATTTGCTTCCACTTTATCCGCGCTCGCTTCTTCCGGGACCACTTCGACTTCGCTCAGTGCAGGCGTTGACCTGATTCTGTTTCCGACAACGACGCGCACCCGCGAGCTTGCCGCGATGGTCGCGATTGATTTAAATTCTGGTGTGTTGGTTGATGTCACCGCGCTTGCAATGGAAGGCGATAAATTAATTGCAACGCGTCCTATCTACGAGGGCAAGCTGTTGGAAAAAACCGTTTGCTCCGGCAAGCCTGTCATCGCGACTCTGCGCGCACGCGCTTTCCCCCGCCCCGCACAGGATTCATCCAAGAGTGGCAGCGCAACAAAAGTCGAAGCCAAGACCGATGCGCCGACAAAAGTCGAAGGCTATACTGTGGCTGAGGCTGTTGTCAATTTGAGCGATGCGGGCGTCATCGTCTCCGGCGGACGCGGCGTTTCGAACAATCCATCGCTGACTCCACCTGCGGGCCTGGATGAAAAGCAAGCCGAAATCTGGCGCGCACAGCAAGGCTTTGCATTGATCGGCGATCTGGCAAATATTCTAGGCGGCGCGGTCGGCGCTTCGCGCGCAGCTGTTGACGGCGGATACATTCCTTATTCCCATCAAGTCGGTCAGACCGGTAAAGTCGTCACACCCGATCTTTACATTGCCTGCGGCATCTCCGGCGCGATCCAGCATTTGGTCGGGATGCGGAATGCCAAAGTCGTGGTCGCCATCAACAAGGACGCTGACGCTCCGATCTTCACACAAGCACGCTACGGCATTGTCGGAGATTTATTCGCGATTGTCCCCGCACTGACGGAGGTCTTCAAGAAAAAACTGGGCAAGTAGAAAATATTTCAAGATATACAATCACGGGACTGTCTGAAAAGGGGGAGCAAAATTGGGCGAGAATAGGCAGGAGGCGACAAGCGATAAGAAAAGTCCGGTATTCCAGCTGAAACAGCCGCCACTGCCGCCAGTTGGACAATCTATGGATTGACCCAACAATGGAGTCACAACAAGAATCATCCGCCCGCCGAGTTGTAGACGAAGTACTGCCGATCGTGGCCGTAAATTTATCAATTGAATTAGGCTGACAAATTTGTGATTTCTGTCATGTCAAAGAATGTTGCGATTCAGAGAAAAAGTGGGTAAGATTAGGTCGCCATGGAAAGAGTTCTGGCACTAAACCTTCTAGGCATTGAAATGCCATGAGTCAGTAAGCCTGACGGGTACCAACGTACCTGCCAGGCTTTTTTCATCCCTGTACCAAGGAGTATGAATGCAAACACCCTGGGAGTATCGTTACGCCCACCGCACGCAAAAAAATGGGAAGTTCGGTCATCCGGGAATTACTCAAGCTGACCGAACAGCCCGACATCATTTCTTTCGCAGGCGGACTTCCTGCACCGGAAGTCTTCCCGCTTAAGGAATTCAAAGATGCCTGTAACGTTGTTCTGGAAACCGTTGGCGCGCAGGCTTTGCAATACAGCACTACCGAAGGCTACCACCCCTTACGCGAGATGATCGCGCGCCACACCGCACGTTACAGCGTTGAAGTCAGCCCGGACAATATTTTGATCACATCCGGTTCGCAGCAGGCCCTCGATTTTATCGGACGATTGTTCATCAATCGCGGCGATTACATTGTAGTCGAATCGCCGACCTATCTCGGCGCATTGCAAGCCTGGAATGCGTACGGCGCGCAATACATTTCCGTCCGCACGGACGAGCACGGCATGGTCGTTGACGAATTGGAAGCAGCATTGCGCGTCGGGCCGAAATTCATCTACGTGCTTCCCAATTTTCAAAACCCGAGCGGTGTGACGCTTAGCCTCGAGCGGCGAAAAAAACTGATCGAACTGGCCGACAAGTACGGCGTCCCGATCATCGAAGACGATCCATACGGTCAGCTGCGTTATGAAGGCGAACATATCCCCTCGATCGTTTATCTGGATAGTCAATTCCGCGGGAAGAACGGCGGGACTTATAGCGGCAATGTCATCTATCTCAGTACATTCTCCAAACTTCTCGCCCCCGGCCTGCGCCTGGCATGGGTCATCGCACCGGAACAAGTCATTCGCAAGCTCGTTATGACCAAACAGGCCGCCGACCTGCACACTTCGTCCTTCAATCAATATGTGGCGTATGAGGTTGCAAAAAACGGTTTCCTTGACGAACACGTTAAGCTCATCCGCGCCACATACAAAGAGCGCCGTGATGTGATGCTCGAAATGATGGATGAAATGTTCCCGCCCGAAGTCACATGGACACATCCGCACGGCGGCATGTTCTTGTGGGGAACGATGCCCGAAGGTGTCGACGCGGCTGAAGTTTTGAAAGTCGCGATTGACAGCAAAGTTGCCTTCGTGCCCGGTGCGGCCTTCCATGCCAACGGCGGAGGCGCGAACACGATGCGCATCAATTTCTCCTATGCCGCTCCCGATGTTATCCGCGAAGGTGTCACCAGACTGGGATTAACTTTGAAGGAAGCGCTCCACAAAAACGGATACAAACCATAATCAACAAGCAACATTCAACATAATCAACCCAGAATTTAATCTTCAAAAAATCCAGCCACAGATTTCATCGATTTACCTGATTGACTAACAAAAGTAATGGAAGCAGGACTTATGCAGAAATGACTGCCAAGACATGGAGAACGCCAGGATTTATCAAATGATGCCGGGAAAACTTGGCAATCTAATTATCGGAATTTTTATGAAATTCTGTACTAAGCGCGCCAAGAAAAGCTTTTAAGACTTCGCGCTCGCCTGCCCTCGTAGCTACAAATAATCCATCAACTGCCGGCTGCGCGTCGGGTGGCGTAATTTTCGCAAAGCCTTGGCTTCGATCTGACGGATGCGCTCACGCGTCACATCGAAATAGCAGCTGACTTCCTCCAGCGTGTGTTCCCTTCCATCCATCAAGCCGAAGCGCAACTCAAGCACCTGACGTTCGCGCTCTGAAAGTGCGGCCAGCACCTTGTGGATCTGCTCACGCAACATCTCGCGCGAGGCGGCATCCAGCGGCTCGAGGGCGTCTTCGTCTTCGATGAAGTCGCCCAGTGAACTCGAATCTTCGTCGCCCACCGGGCCTTCAAGCGAGACCGGTTCCTCGGCGGAGCGAAGCACGCGATCTATTTTCTGCGTGGCAGATTCCAGGCGGCGCTGAATTTCTGGATCAAGAGACGTTCCCTCGGCTTGTGAGCGCATGATAGCCTGCACGTCTGCCGTGGGAAGATATCCTACTTCCAAAGCCACTTCGCTGGTGTTCGGTTCACGGCCCAATTCCTGGGTAAGATGTCTTTGGGCACGCAGGATGCGCGAGATGGCCTCAAACAAATGCACCGGGATACGGATGGTACGCGCCTGCTCCGCGATCGAACGATTGATGGATTGACGGATCCACCAGGTCGCATACGTACTGAATTTAAAGCCGCGGCGCGGG
>JAJYOH010000290.1:0-3049 GCA_021796315.1 Chloroflexota bacterium | reverse complement strand
TCTGGGACGATATGGCGCGGGTCAAATTTATTGATCGTGCGCAACAAACCCAGATTGCCTTCCTGAATGAGATCCAGGAAAGGGATACCGCGCCCAAGATATTTTTTGGCAACGCTGACCACTAGCCGCAGGTTGGCGCGGATGAGTGCGTGGTTCGCCTCGCTCGCGCGGACTTGAACGGAAGCCATTTCACGGAGCAGGAGCGCCTCCTTGGGCAGATTCCGGTTAAGGGTCCGCACAACCGGCAGTTTGTGACAATTCTGAATGTGAGTTGAAAGCCAGCTTGCATAATCTTCAGGCAAAAGATAAAAGCAGATAAAGATACTATATGCCCGCCGCACCATATCGTCCCAGAGCGGATCGCGTCCCCACCGATCAGTTGCCAGATAATGCCTCAGATAAGAAGGCGCATCCCACTCCCAGCCGCGCTGCAAATCCTGGGACTCTGCCAGAAGCAGGCACAGGTCTGGTAAGTCTATTTTCAAGCGTTCAGCGTCTTCATTGAAGCGTTGCCAGGACGTAAATAATTCTGCGGTCAGGCTGCGATAGGCCCCCACAGCCGGTGCAGTGCCTTTGCGAACCGGACGCTGGCGAAAAGTGTTCAGGATGCGTCGTGCCTCGATCAATGTGGCTAGCCTGAATTCGCTGTCCGAGTCGAGCAGTTTTACCTGTCCGATCTCGCGCAGATACAAACGCACCGGGTCTTCGGATAATTCAGATGCAATCTCGGGACGCTGCTTGACAAGTAATTCCTCAAGCGGTTCTTCCAGATCTTCCTCCTCTACTTGCATAAGATCTGGCTCAGCGGGTTCGACCCCGTTCCCATTCAAGTCGAGCTCATCTTCAAGCTCAAACTCGTCAACAGGTATTTTCTTACCATGCTTGGGTAAAAACGACTCTTCGAGCGGCGATTCCTTCTTGCGAAGCAAACGCGTTCTACCCGCTGGCTTTCCCTTTGGATGCAGTACGGCTGTCTTCTTGGCAGGTTTCATTTTTTCACCGCGGAGATTTACGGTTTATCTCCGCGCTCACTGCGTGCTCTGCGGTGAATTCTACTCTTGCCGTTTCAACGTCATCTTCCGATTTGCCTGATCGAGATCACGCAGCAGGCGTGTGTGTTGCATGACCAACTCTTGATAAGAGGCCGTGCGCAGGTCGCCTGCCTGATGCGCCTCTTCCTGCAAAAACCGTAACTGGTTCAGGTTTTCGCCAACCACCATGCGCCGCAACTTAACGATACCGCGCAGCAGTTCTTCCATCACTTTCTCTTCCACAGGGTCTGTCTTTTCAGACTGCGCCAACAACTCACGCGACAATCCCTGCAATTGCTCCGGCACTGCATCCACTACAAACTCGTGATGCTCGCTCTTGTCCTGCTCCAGCGCCTCGCGGATCAGCCCGAACAATATTTGATAATCAGTATACTCGAAATCCTGCGCAGTTAAAACCGTCAAGCCGAACTGTTGCAGTTGGCGATCCAGCCGGTATAAAAGCTCAGGCTTGCGGAATAGAACACCGACGACATACGCCTCGATCTTTTTACTGGACGACACCGCCAGCGCGACTTGCACCGGCCCTTGTACCTGGTTCCCTCCGACCGGCCTCGGCCGCCTCACGCGCGGAGCCTGGGCCGGGGCGCCAATCAACACGCGTTCATCCACCCTCAACATGCGCGCCAGCGCCTGACGGTACGTGTCGCGCTCCATCGGGTTGGGCAAATCTTCGATCAACGGCAAGACCTGCGCGGCGATCTGACTCTTCACTTTCGCGTCGGTCAAGTCCTGTCCCGCAGCCAGAGTCTCCATGACATGCGTGACAATCGGCTTGGCATTCTCGATGAGCTGCTTCCACTCTTCGCGGTTGCGGGCCACGATCTCATCCGGGTCGAGATCATCGGGCATGGATGCCACGCGCAAATCGGCCTGCAGACGCGCTTCATTTTTAAGCAGGCCGCGTGCGTCGAAGCCAAGCTCGCCCTCGCGATCCATGGCCGAGCGCGCTGCGTCCAACCCGCGCAGGACGGCTTTCTGGCCGGCAGTATCCGGATCGAGCGCAAGTACGATGCGGCGCGTAAACTTCTTGAGCAAACGTAACTGGTCTTCGGTCAGCGCCGTGCCCATCGGTGAGACAACGTTTTCGTAGCCAGCCTGATGCACCGCGATGACATCCAGATAACCTTCGACAATCACGGCTTGATCTGCCGTGCGAATCGGTTTACGCGCGCGATCCAATCCATACAGCAAATGGCCCTTGGTGAAGATCGGCGTTTCGGGAGAATTCAAAAACTTGGGAATATCGTTCGGGTCAACGATACGTGCGCCGAAGCCGGCCATTTTCCCATTTTCGTTACGGATGGGAATCATGATGCGGTGGCGGAAGCGGTCATAAGTGCGTCGGTGGTCGAGTAGCGTTCTTTGTGTATCGAGATCAACTTGCTGCCCTTCGACGCGGCTCAAGACAGGCGTGGGGCGTGAGTCTTCTGCTTCGTCTCGCACGGTAAGCAGGCCTGCGTCAATCAAATCCTGTTCGGAGTAGCCACGCTCGGTGAAATGCTTGAGGGCATTGTCCCAACCGTTCGGGGCGTAACCCAGCCCAAAGGTCTCGAGGGTGGCGTCGGTCAATCCACGCTTTTCGCGCAGATATGTCAGCACATCCTTGTTATTAAAAAGATGGGTGCGATAAAAAATGATAGCGTCTTCAAGCAGGGTGCGCAAATGTTCATGCGCTTCCCTGACTTCGGGCTTCTCCGCGACATACGACTCGATCTTCACGCCCGCCTTGTCTGCCAGTTTTCGCAGGGCTTCCTTGAAGTCAATGCCGTCCTTCTTCATCACGAACTTGAAGATATCGCCGCCCTCGTTGCATTCGCCGAAACAGCGCCACGTTCCGGTCTCCGGCCAGACGACAAAGGCGGGCGTATTCTTGTTGGCGTGGAACGGACAGAAGCCGGTGTAGTTCTTGCCCGCATGGCGCAGTTTGACACCGGCCTCGGAGACGAGGTCGACGATGTCGATCTTGGCTTTGACTTCATCAATGGTAGACATGTGTC
>JAJYOH010000289.1 GCA_021796315.1 Chloroflexota bacterium | reverse complement strand
CTATTTTCAAGCATGTTTCACCTTTGCATCAATTTTACATCACTTCAGTCAAAACAGGCCAAGGATTTCTCCGTGGCCTGTTTATGTTTTACTTCCTACTCTTCCAGCGTGCTAATATCGCCCTCAGGCAAACCCTGCGCTCTGGCTTTCAACACGCGGCGCATGATCTTGCCGGAGCGTGTCTTGGGGAGTTTGTCAACAAACTTCACGTTTTCAGGGCGCGCAATGGGCCCCATGTGAGTCGCAACATGTTGACGTAACTCTTCTTCCAATTCCGGTGACGGCGCAAAGCCCGCACGCAATAAAACGAACGTGTGAATAGCCTGACCTTTGACTTCATGTGGCAGTCCAATTGCTGCGGCCTCGGCAACGGCGGGATGACTCACCAATGCCGATTCGACTTCGGCAGTCCCCAGGCGATGCCCGGAAACTTTAATAACATCGTCCACGCGGCCGATGATCCAGAAATAACCATCCTTATCGCGCTTGGCCGAGTCGCCGGTGGTGTACATGCCGGGATACTTGCTCCAATATTGATTCACATAACGATCCGGGTCGCCGTAAATTGTCCGCAGCATGGAAGGCCACGGATTCTTTAGCACCAGATAGCCTTCAGTGTCGTCAGCGACGGGCCTGCCTTCCTCGTCGAGCACATCCGCTTCCTGTCCAAAGAACGGACGCGTGCCCGAACCCGGTTTGAGCGGCACAGTCGGCGTCGGCGTGATCATGAACATGCCGGTCTCGGTCTGCCACCAGGTATCCATGATCGGGCATTTCTCTTTGCCGATCACGCGGTAATACCATTTCCATGCTTCGGGATTGATCGGTTCGCCAACAGTGCCAAGCAAGCGAAGCGACGATAGATCGTGTTTGTTCGGCCAGGCTTCGCCGAAACGCATCAAGCCGCGGATGGCGGTCGGCGCCGTGTAAAGGATCGTGATGCCGTAGCGTTCCACTTGCTGCCAAATGCGGTTCGGATACGGATACGCAGGCCCGGCCTCCGACATGAACGAAGTCACGCCGTTGAGCAGGGGGCCGTACACGATGTACGAATGTCCCGTCACCCAGCCCGGGTCAGCCGCGCACCAAAAGCGATCTTCATCGTTGACATCGAAAACATATTTGAGCGTTGCGTACGTCCCGACCATGTAGCCGCCGTGCGTATGCAAAATGGCTTTCGGCCTGCCGGTCGAGCCGGATGTGTAAAGAATATAAAGCGGATCTTCCGCATCCATCACTTCGGTAGCGCATTTACCGTTTGCAATGGGTAACGCGCACAGGTCGTGATACCAATGATCGCGGCTGACTTCCATCGGCACTTCATGCCCCACGCGTTTGACGACGATCACGTTCTCCACGGATGGACAGCGTTTGATCGCATCGTCCACCGTGCGCTTCAACTCGACGATCTTCCCGTTTTGGAATGCGCCATCGCAGGTGATGACCAGTTTCGATTGGCTGTCTTCGATGCGGCCCTGCAGCGCGTCCACGCTAAAGCCGCCGAACACCACCGAATGGATGGCGCCGATCTTGGCGCAGGCCAGCATCGCAAAGGCAATTTCAGGAATGCGTCCCATATAAATCGTAACGCGGTCGCCTTTTTGTATGCCCATGGCTTTGATGATATTGGCCATGCGGCTGACTTCGCGGTTGAGCAGGAAATACGAAAATGTCCTTTCCGTCTTTCCGTCTTCGCTTTCCCAAACAAGCGCAAGTTTATTTTTTCGATAAGTTTTGAGATGGCGGTCAATTGCATTGTGGACGATATTCGTCTTGGCCCCCGTAAACCATTTGAAGAATGGCTTCTTTGCATCATCCAGAACCTTGTCCCATTTCTGGAACCATTCAAGCTCTTCGGCCTCTGCCGCCCAGAAAGCCTGCGGATCTTTGCGGGCTTTCCCAGCCAGCGCGTCCCAATCCTTCAGGCGCGCCTGGGCGATCACTTCTTCGGACGGGTAATAGACTTCACCTTCCATTTGTTCGGGCTTGCTTTTTGCCATGGTTCTACTCCTTTGGTGAAATAGATTGCCCAAATATACAGCAAAACTTTTAAGTGGGCAAATGTTTTTGGACACGGATCGCGCTGATCGCGCGGAATGACACGGATGGAATTCCCTGCCGTACATCATAAGATTTTTACCGCAAAGATTTAAAGGTTTTTCTTGGCGAACTTCGCGTGCTTTGCGGTTCAATTTTTTGGCTTGTACGGAAGAGAATCAAAAAAATAAATCCGCGAGAGTCCCTGTTTTCCGTGAAATCTGTGTCCTGATCTTTACTCCACCCAATCCAAAATTTTGTGCCACATTCCTGCGAACGGCAGAAACCACGGACGGCCATCGTAAAGTCCGAGTGGTGCGCCGGGGAAATCGAACGCCGCGAACGGGTGATCTTTGATGTTTCCATCCAGCATTGCTTCGGCTGCGGTCTTCCCCAAATAAGTTCCCATTGCCACACCGTGACCCGCGTAACCGAGTGAATAAAAAATCCCATCCATTTCGCCGACGTGCGTCATCATGTCGAAGGCAAAATCCAGTGTGCCGCCCCAGACGTATTCGATGGCAGCATCTTTCAATTGTGGGTAAACCCGGATCATCTCATGCCGCAAAATCTCCGCGCTCTCGCGGATGGTGTTTTCATTTTCAGGGAAGAAGGCCGCGCGTCCGCCGAAGATCATGCGTCCATCCCACAGCCTGAAATAGTTCAGGTAATGTTTGTAATCGAAGATCATGCGATTCTTCGGGCTGAGTTCATGCGCCAACCCATCCGATAGTTTTTCAGTTGCAATGATGAACGAACCGATCGGGATGATTTTCTTTTGCAACTTTGGCGTGGCCTGACTTGTGTAACCTGACGTCGCTACAAAAACTTTTTCCGCGACAATTTTGCCGCGCGCCGTTTCGACGGCCAAGCCGTTCGCTCCGCGCTCGAGGCGGGTGACACGCGCTCGGGCATGGAGTGTCGCCCCGGCCTTTTCTGCCGCACCTGCTAGCCCCGCCACGAATTGCGCCGGATTCAACCCGCCGCTGACTTCGTCCACCAGTGCGCCGTGATAAATATCCGTGCCAATTTCTTCGCGTTGATTTTCCTTCGACACCAGATGAACTTTGTGGTTGAATTCCTTTTCCATGAACTCAACTTCTTCCTTGAGCGCATCGAAATGTTTTGGCTTGTTGGCCGCCAGCAAATGACCGCTGCGTTCAAAGCCGCAATCGATTTTTTCTTCATTCACAATTTGCTCAACCGCGTCAATGGAATCAAGCGAACATCGAAAGAGTCGGCGCGCGAGATCGCGGCCATATTTTTTGACGATGGCTTGCATGGGCATCTTCAAGCCTGTCAACACCATGCCGCCGTTGCGTGAACTCGCGCCCCAGCCAATGGTCTCGGCCTCTAAGACAGCGACTCTCACGCCGCGCTTCGCTAAAGTCCGCGCGGCGGATAATCCTGTGAAGCCGCTTCCGATCACAGCCACATCTACTTTTTCAGGCAGCGGCGTGAGATTTTTGTCGTCCGGCATTTGGACTGTATCGTGCCAGTAGATGCGTTGTTTGAGCATTTGATTACTCCAGAATGGATTTCCAATCCAGGTTATCGGCGGTTTGATGCAAACGATGATCGTCGTCTACAAGACGATAATCAAGCTGGCGGAAAACTTTTTCAGCCAGCGGCCTGGCCGCATCAACCGGCACGATGGTGTCCTGTCTGCCGTGAATGATTATCGTCGGTACGTCAATTGGCTTCGGAAGATTTTCTGCGAATTCCGGCAGCATCAATGCCGGAGCCAGAAGTAGCTGCTTGCGGACTTGCGCAGGGAAACGGGTCGAGAACAGGGCGGCCATTAAGCCTCCGTACGAGGAGCCGATCAAAGTCCAGTTGGAAGCGCTGCCGAGAATTGGATAAAGTTGCCGCATCCGTTCGTCGAGTGAGCCGATAAAATCCGGCATGACCAGGTCTGGATAAACGGCACGTACAAGCGCGGCTTTGTGAGTCTGGCTGTTGGACTCAAGTCCATGCAAATAGATGATGCGATTTGTGTCAATCATGGTTGGCTCGGTTTGATTCGAATGAAATCACGCAATTCTTCTTTTAGCGCAGGCGGAAAAGAGGAAGAGATGCGGCGGAATGTGATGGCCGTCATCGGGTCGGTGGAAGCGGTTAGAACCTGGCGGAGGAAGTAGGTTGTTTCGGTCGGGGATTTTTTATAAAGCGCGAGCACAAGTTCTTCGATCTCGAGTTGAAGTTTGGCGGGCGCGGCTTCGATGACCGGCGCGATTAATTTGAGCAGCGGCGGCAAGTTGATAAAGGCCGGGTCTTCAACAGCCGAAATGACGGCTTGAACCCCGTTTGCCCACAAACGCGTGCGTTCCGGTTGAAGCCACTCGCCAATGAGTTGTAAGAATTGATCCGGCGCTTCTTTTCTCATGCGCGCCAGGCTGGTGTCGAGCAATTCGGCGCGCAAGTTTACATCGCGGATTTGTTGTGTCCAGGCTGTCAGGCGCGGAAGCAGATGGCTTTCCTGCGGTGGAATTCTTCCAAGCAAAAATGCGGCCAGTAATCGCGTTTCGAGATAACCTTCATCCCAAAGCAGGTCGGCAAGTTCGAGCGCCGCCTCGGGATAATCGCTGGCGCCGTGTGCGATTTCCTGTTCGATCTGCTTGATGACAATATTGTGGGTTCGATAAGTTGGAAGGTTCGAGCCTGGCGCAATGGCCGGTTGTTTTCGCACCGTGCGGTTGACGTAGAAATCCAGTATTTCGTGCAGGTGGTTCAGGAACTCATCAGGCACGAAGAAAAATTCGGCCAGGCGTGAGGCTTGTTTGCGGAGACGTGCAAGATCAATGGCAGGCATGGTTCAGTTACCAGTGATCAGTTACCAGTGATCGGTCTCTAGCGGTTTCCGCTGAAAACTGATCACTGGTTACTGGTTACTGAGTTAATACGCCTTTGCGAAATAGACTTTCTTCACGGCCTTCTCGCCGCAGACGATACATTTGCCGCCTGTGCCCGTTAGGGTATCGCCGCCGGGCTGGTCAAGAGGCATGTTGCGCGTGGTAGCTTTGGTATCTTCCTTGACCTTGGCTTCACATTCCTTGCTTTCGCACCACCACGAAAATGCCCAGCCGTCCGCCAGAACTTTTTTCAGCTCCTCATAATCTTTTGGATCATGAATATTGGCGTCGCGGAATTCGGTGGCGCGCTTGAGGAGTGACGCCTGAATATCGACCAGCAGGCCGCTGACAGTCGCGGCGAGATCCATTTGCGAGACGAAGGATTTGCCGTCCCGTCCGGGGACGTCGCGGCGGGCCAGCGCCACCGAGCCTTTTTCCACATCCTTGGGCCCGATCTCGACTCGCACGGGGACGCCGCGCATTTCCCAATCGTTGAACTTGAAGCCACTGCTGACGTTGTCGCGGTCATCCATTTTGAGTCGGATGCCTGCGGCTTTGAGCTCGGCGAAGACTCTATCGGCCACTTCCATGACCTTGCTTTTTTCGGCATCGTTTTTATAAATGGGAACGATGACCGCTTGGATGGGCGCGAGACGGGGAGGCAGAACCAAACCCTGGTCGTCGCCATGAACCATGATGATCGCGCCGACGAAGCGCGTGGAGAGTCCCCAGGAGGTTGTCTCGCAGAATTGAAGCGTGTTGTTTTTATCGAGATATTGAATCTCGAAAGCCTTTGCGAAATTTTGCCCGAAGTAATGCGATGTGCCTGCCTGCAGCGCGCGCTTGTCCTGCATCATGCCTTCGATGGAAGTTGTGATCTGTGCGCCGGCGAATCTTTCGGTCTCGCTCTTGCGGCCTTTGATGACAGGCACCGCGCCTTCGTTGATGGCGAAGTCCGCGTAGGCATCGAGGATGCGGTACATTTCTTCCATCGCTTCATCTTTTGTGGCGTGCGCAGTGTGACCTTCCTGCCAGTAAAACTCAGCGGTGCGCAGGAAAAGTTTTGTACGAAGTTCCCAGCGCAAGACCGAACCCCATTGATTGATCAGCACGGGCAGGTCGCGCCATGACTTGATCCATTTTGAATACATGTATCCGATGATGGTTTCAGATGTGGGGCGCACCGCCAAAGGTTCTTCGAGTTTCTCGCCGCCGCCGTGCGTGACCACGGCCAGTTCGGGAGCGAAGCCTTCCACGTGTTCCTTTTCTTTTTCGAAGAACGACATGGGAATCAAAGTGGGGAAGGCCGCGTTCATGTGACCGGTTTCTTTGAATCGTTTATCGAGCGCGGCGGTGATGTTTTCCCACAACGCCCAGCCATAAGGCCGCACCACCATACATCCGCGCACGGGAGCATAATCAGCCAGCTCGGCTTTCAATACGAGCTGGTTGTACCATTCCGAAAAATCTTCACTGCGTGTTGTTAATTTATCCTCAGCCATTTTTCCTCTTTCGTTTCTGTCGTTGCGAGCGAGCGCTGGTCGAGTGCGAAGGTATCGAGACAAGCGAGCGAAGCAATCTCGCACATGCGCCTGCGGCTCAATGCAGGCAACGACATTTATTTTTCCAACATGCCGACCGCGTTTTTGATGTCTGCCGCGAATTGTACCAATTCTCTTTGTGAAGCGGACACATAAGAATCCATCGAAGCGTAAACCTGATCGATCACGGACTGCCAGCCGCTGCCGATCAGGATAAGCGGCCTCCGGTGATGAGAATCGATGATCATCAAATTCCACATCAGCGAAATCTCTGCCAACGTGCCGGGGCCGCCGGGCAGCGCCATTGCCGCATCACAATTTTCGATGAGTCCCAGAATGCGATCCGTCAAAGTGGTTTTGCGGATCTCTTCCCTGACCCATTGATTCGCACCGACGGCGCGCCATTTTTCGATATCGCTGCATGTCACGCCGACAACGTGTCCGCCCGCCTCGGCCGCGCCTCGGCTGACGGCCTCCATCGTGCCCATGTAACCGCCGGTTAAAACAACGTGTCCGCGTTGAGCGAGCAAGCCGCCAAGTTCGAGCGCTTCGGTGTAGGTTTTATCGCCGGGTTTTGGCTGTGAACTTCCAAATACTGTGACTTTCATTTGTCGTCCCATGTTCTTGTTTTGTTGATTTCGATCTTTTTCAAGATAGCCGCTTCGAGGTCGATGTTTGAAACGGACGCAAGCTGCAAAAGATAAAGCGCCACGTCTGCCAATTCTGATTCCAATTCTTTTTTATCCTGCGCTTCATCGCGCCATTGAAAATGTTCCAAAATTTCGGCGGCTTCCAAATTCAGCGAGATCGCCAGATTGCGCGCCGTCTGCGGACGTTTGCTATCGGCCTCGTACCAGCCTTTTGATTTCACCAGCGCGTTCATTTTCTCGGTGAGTTCTTCGATTGTCAAATGTTTATCTTTCATGGCGACGCCTTGTTGATTTTTTCTTTTCCGCTAATCTTCGCCAATCTTCACTAATGCGTTGAAAATTCGCGCGCATTCGCGGATAAAACTTTTTGGCAAACAAAAACGGCTCGCCGCGTCTTGGGAGCC
>JAJYOH010000288.1 GCA_021796315.1 Chloroflexota bacterium | reverse complement strand
AACTGCATTTTTTTTTGAACCGTGGAGCCCGCAAAGAACGCAAAGAAACTTCAAATAAATTTGGCTTACACCGTTATAATTAAACAAACCCAAGGAGAAGCCATGGAGATTACGATTTCAACTCAACAGGGCCGCGTGCCCGTGACCATCGTCCAGCCGCACGGGGATGTGGACGCGTCCAACTACAAGGAACTCATCAAGAAGGTCGAGGAGCTTATCAAGAGCGAAATCAGGGATTTTATTATTGACCTGAGCGATGTGCCGTTTATGTCCAGCGCGGGTCTCGTTGGCCTGCACAGCATCGCCATCATTTTGCGCGGCGAGCAGCCCAGCGATCCGCAGTCAGGCTGGGGAGCGCTCAAAGCTATGGACCGCGACCGGGATCGCGGGATGCAGAAGCATGTCAAGTTATTTGGCCCGCAGCAATACGTGGCCGAGACTTTTGACAAGGCCGGCTTCACCCAGTTCTTTGAAATCTTTACCGATTTGAAAAAAGCCGTCGCGTCGTTCTAATAAAATGACAGCCACTTTTTGCAAAGCACCCCGAAGCAGAGCGGAGTGGGCAAAGTGACTGTCTATTTAAAATATTTTATCCAAGTTGCCACCATGCAAAATCCGTATAAAGTTTAACGCAAAGGCGCAGAGTCGCAAAAGAAAAAGAAATTAAATCTTGGCGTCTTAGCGACTTTGCGTTAAAAAATACTTTTGAAAAGCAACCTGAGTTATTTATGTATATTTCAAATTACTACCGCGAAGAAGATTTAAGCAAGGTCGCCGACTTTGTCCGTGAACATGACTTTGCCACGCTCGTGCTTTCACAGGATGAAACGCCGGTCGCTTCGCATCTGCTCGTGGACTTTGAAGCGGACTCCGATGGAACCTGGCTGATCAACGGCCACATGGCGCGCGCCAACAAACTCTGGCGCGCTTTTGATCCCGCACAAGAAGTGCTGCTGATCTTTGGCGGACCCAATACTTATATTTCCGCCACCTGGTATAACCATCTCAATGTGCCGACCTGGAATTACATTGCCGTGCATCTTTACGGCACGCCGCGCGTTATCGATGGCGGACAGGAACTACAGAATATTCTTTCGCGTCTGGTCAAACGTTACGAAACCAAAACGGATTACAGTCTCGAGGCCATTCCGCAGGATTTTGTGGAAAAGACAATGCGCGGCGCAGTAGGTTTTCAAATCAGGGTAACGCGCGTCGAAGCGAATTTCAAACTCAGCCAGAACCGTGACGATGAAGATCACGCGAATATTATCCGTCAGCTTGAAGCGCGCGGGGATGAGCAGTCTGTTGCGATTGCAAATGAAATGAGGAAGAACTCGAAGGTTTGAGCAAACTCGATATTTCTGCCAAAGCGCGGCTATGGCAGTAACGATGGAACATCGCCGCCGGAAACGAGCATGGTTTCCTTTCCGGTTTGCAGGTCAGCCATGTAAATGTCAAAGTGCCCGACATTTTGATAAGAGAATTCATACGAGTAGCGGGAGTAGATCAAAAACTTCCCGTCCGGCGACCAGCTCAAGTCCGAATAGGAGGCGCCATTTTCGTCGAGCGCCACGTGAGCATCGCTTCCGTCAGGTCTTACAATCCAAACCTGATTGTTTTTGGTTGAACTGCCAGCCACGGGGATATCGCGATCAATAGCAATCCATTTCCCATCCGGCGACCATGCTCCCGAATAATCGTTTTCCCCATTCGAACCGCCTAGATCGATCGTCTGACCGGAATCGAGAATGTATCTCTTGATATGCAGCGGCATCCCATCTTGTGAGCTGATTTGATTGCCAAAGATGAGCGAGTCGCTTATGGGACTCCAGCTTTCCGGAATGAACTGCTGGGGGCCCAAGGGCAGCGAGATGCTGTGGGCATCTTTCAGGTTATAGATCATCAGCATGTTGTTGGCCGGGGAAATGTAGCTTAGCCATTGACCGTCAGACGAGAATTTGGGAGCAGAACTGGGAAAGGTTTGATCCTGAAAAACGGGTTGGGTCTTGCCTGTGAGTGTGTCGAGCCACCAAATACTGAATCTTGGCAGCGTGCTGTTCTGTGTGTCCAGACGTTCGTAAACGACTTTTTGATTATCGGGATACCATTGCGGCGCATCGCATTCAGCTTGCGGACAGTTCAGGACCAAACGCTTTTGTGTTCCATCGACATTGATCGCCCAGATGGTGGTGCTGTTATCGGGATTGTAAACAACATATAGAATCGTTTTGTGATCCGGTGAGACGGAATAATCTCCTATCCCGGATAGCTCCTGTGTATATTGCGTTGGCTTGCCTCCCGCAAATGGAATCATGAACAACTGATATTGTCCTTTGCTGTCGGAAGCAATGTAGAGCAGTTTCATGCTGGCGCTTGCCGGAATTGACAGCGGAGATGGTGCTTGAAGATTTGTGCTTGATGCTGTGGTCTGGCTTGAAGGCGACTGCGAAATAGTAGATGTGAACTTGAAGGAATTCAAGGCGCTTACCGTCAGGGCAACGCCAAGTCCCGATACAACAATTGCGCTTAAGATGGGCGCATAAACGCTGAAGCGCGTCAAAAGATCGCTGCGTGAAATCAAACGCACGCCCTGCACCATGGCGACACCAATCCCAATCAGTACGAGCGCCAGGCCGATGCTGAAAGCCACGATCAACAACATTCCAAATGGGACACGATCGACTGCAACCGCGACCAGCAAAATGGCGATTGCATCCGGGCACGGAACCAGTCCGCCGCTGACGCCGAGCGCAAGCAGCGACTTCCATGTTACCTGGTTGGGGGGAAGAGCATGGGAATGTGTGTGATGTCCGTGTTCATCGTGCGGATGTTCATGATGTTGGCTTAGAACCAATGAATGATCGTGATGATGAGCTGCATTTATAGTTCCCGGCACAATTACCGTTGATGGTTTTCCGGTAAAGGATGCTTGATGTGATTTTTTTTGATTGTTGGCCGCCGCCCCAAAAGTAATGTCGCGTCGTCGCTGGATAAATAAATTGATGCCAAAGCCGATTACGAGTAGACCGGACATAACTTCCAGCCATGGAGTGATTAATGTCGGAAGAATATAATGTGATGCAATCAGGGTGATGAGACCCAACAACAGGACCGAGCCGGTGTGAGTGATCGTGATGATCAGACCGAGAAAAACCGCATCGCGGAACCGTCCCTGTGAACCGACTAAATAAGCGCCGACCAATGTTTTGCCGTGGCCGGGCGTCAGCGCGTGCAGGCTGCCCAGGATCAGTGACAGGAGAAATGCGCCAAGCAGGAATAAAGGCGAAAACTGTTGAGCTTTGACCAACCCGATCAAAGCCGATGTCACAACGTTCGTGTTGTTTACCTGTGTTTGTGTGGTTTGGGGTTGGGATGGGTTGGCGAGGTTGGCCGCCATGTTTGTGATGGTGTTTGTAAATCCGGGCAGGTTCGGCGTGCCGCTATTCCAGGATGTCAACAAAGCTGTCGGGGTAGCATTCGTGGTTGAGCTATCTGGAAAATAAATGTTGAATTGAAGCTGACCGTTATTTTGTCCGGGTTGATCGAAGGACAAGTTCGATTGACCTGTGACAGAAAACCAATTCAAGCTATTTGATTCAATGTGAGCATTATGGATTTCCAACGCATGTTTGCCAACAATGTTTGCAGGCCACTTGAACAATAAATTGATTTCAATCGAATCTTCGCCGGTGCGTAACACATCCACCGTTGCAGGCCAGCGGATACCTGGCGTTTCGTGTTTCAACTGTTGCCCGTCAATCATAACTGAGAACTCGGCAATAAAAGGCGCAACCCAGGTTTGTGCTTCCTGCTGGCTGATGGAACCGTTATGGTCGAGATCGGCCGCCTGCCAGGTTGCATCGGCGATGACGGGGCCGGGAACGATCTTCCAATCAATATGAAGTCCATCCGGCTCAAGCAGGACCGATTGATTCTGTGTGTACATATCGGGCGGATCGGCGCGGACAATTTGTCCCGGCAAGGCCAGCACCGCAAGTATCAATAAAAGAATTACCCACCTGAATATATTCTGAAAACTCGAAACTCCTTTTTGCATTTTGACTCGTCCATCAAACCATGAAGTAATGATGGTGGCTATGTTCCGCCTCGCTGTCTCCGGTTTCGGGGCCAAGAAATGGTCGCCATTGACCGAGCCGGTCTTGATAAACAATTAAAACTGTTGCGATCAAAGTTGAGATGGGTACGGCTGCGATCAATCCCAGCGAACCAACCAGTGTGCGGACGATTTCTTCGGCCAAAAATTCCGAGTTGATGAAATAAGTGAAGCTTCCATTGCCGAGAGTGAAGATCAGCAGGAGGGGCAGTGATGCTCCAGTGTAGGCCAGGACCAATGTATTAACGGTAGCCGCCACATGGTCCTGACCGATGCGCATGGCTTTCTGAAATGTGCGCCGAAATCCGAGCGATGGATTGGCGTCATGGATTTCGACCACTGCCGCAGATTGCGATGTCACCAGATCATCCAGCACGCCCAATGCGCCGATGATCATCCCGCCCAGCAACAATCCTCGAGGGTCAATTTGGATCGATGAAGATTGCATCAGGAAAAGGGTGTTCTCGTCTCCATAACCTGTCAGGCGCGTGAGATAAACGAAAAGAAGCGATAACATTCCGGTGAGCAGAAGAGACAACATCATGCTCAACACGGAAGCATGAGTCTTCAGGTTCCAGCCATAAGTTAAATAAAGTGTGACTCCCAATAAAATTACCGAGCCGATCAAGCTGACTTTGACTGGGTCCTCGCCCGCAAGGATATGGGGAATCACATAACCAATGATCATGACCATGCTGATGCCCAGTGCGATGAGACTCCCCAAACCTTTCCAGCGTCCCATAATTAAGATCGCAAGGATGAACACCGCCAATAGAATCATCATCGGCTGTGCGCGGACATAATCTATGTAAAACGCGCGCAGGTCGCCGCTGGGAGTTTTATCGACTTCCACGTAAACCTGGTCGCCGACCACAAAACGAAAATTATCGGAACGCACCTGATGTTTTCCATAATCGATCTGGAATGACTGGCCTTTGTAATCGCCCTCCAGAATTTCAACTTGCATGACCTGATAAAGCTGATCCTTGCCGCTTAAATTAATCTGGCCTTCTTCGACAATTTGAGTCACACGCGCCCGAACCGTTTGTGAACCAAGCGTGGCGCTTGGCCCTGTGTTCTGGATTTGCGGCGATTGGAAGAAGTATGGGATTCCCCAAATGGCGAGAATTGAAAATAGCAGGATGACGACTGTCCCTATAATGACAAATGAAAGCGGTATTCTTTTCATGATTTCCTCAAGCGGCTGATTATAGTGGAATAAAGGAGGTTACAGATTTCTCTAACGCGGAATTAATTCTTGCCACTAAACAAAGCAATCATTGCCTAAAATTGAAGGGTATAATTTTCTGATGAAGTGGCGTCACTATATTGTTACACAAATAGCAAAGAAGTTTCTGGTAAACAAAGGAGAAAACCATGTGCGTATTTTGTGCAGCCATCCCGGTCGCAACAGCGGCGGGCGCGTCGCTCAACAACAAACAAAATCAAGCCAAAAAACAAGCCGAGGCCGCGGGCGTTGAAAAGCCCAAGGTCAAGTCCATCGGGCAGATCACAACCGGCGTTGTGGTCCTGCTCTTGATGGGATCTATAACTTATCACACGCTGACGTATCGTCTATGAAATTTAGACTTACTGTACTGACCTTACTGGCCGCGATATTACTCGCGGCCTGCTCATCCTCGCCTCAGCCCTCGACCCAGGGCGGGTTGCGCATTTTAGCCACCACCACCTTTTTAGCGGACATCGCCCAAAACGTGGCCGGTCAACGCGTCGAAGTGGCATCCCTCATCCCGGTCGGGGTTGACCCGCACGAGTATCAACTCACGCCTCAGGATACAACCCGCATTGCACAAGCCCAGGTGTTGATCGCCAACGGCGTTGGATATGAAACGTGGCTGCAGAAGACTCTGACCAATATCGGCGGGCAGCGCGTCGAAGTGATCGCATCCACCGGCCTCACACCTCATCCCGACACGTCCGGGGGACACCCGGAAGGTGATCCGCATTTATGGCTCGATCCAAATAATGTGATCCAGTATGTTGAAAATATCCGCGATGGATTAACCCAGGCAGACCCCGCTGGAGCGGATGTCTATAAAGCCAATGCTGCCGCGTACATCGAGCAGTTGAAGTCGCTGGATGCCTGGATCACTGAACAGGTGAATCAAATCCCACCAGAGAAACGTATGCTCGTGACCAACCACGAAGCATTTGGTTATTTTGCTGCGCGCTATGGTTTCAAGATCATCGGGACGATCATTCCCAGCCTTAGCACTGAGGCGTCACCATCGGCTCAACAGATGGCTACGTTGATCGACCAGATCAAGGCCACAAAGGCGCCCGCCATTTTTGTTGAAGTTGGTGTGAATACAAACATGGCCAATCAGATCGCGTCTGAGACTGGGACCAAAGTCGTTTCAGATCTTTATCTGGAAACTTTATCTCCAAAAGATGGCCCCGCGCCGGATTATATTTCGATGATGAAATACAACGTTACGCGGATCGTTGGCGCATTAAAATAATGTCATTGCGAGAAGAGAGTTCTTCCCGACGAAGCAATCTCCAGCGCAGAGTCGGGGATTGCTTCGCAAAAAACGCTCGCAATGACGAAAGTGTCATATGACTCATATTCCTCACCGTCTTGAAATCGAATCCGCTGACATCGGCTACGGCGACAAAATTATTTTGCACGATATCACGTTTAGTGTTCCGCATGGCGCGCGCGTAGCCGTGGTCGGGCCGAACGGCGCGGGAAAATCAACGCTATTCAAGGCGCTGGTCGGACTTTTACCCGTACAGAAAGGCCGCATCCTGATTCACGGTCTACCGCAGAATCATCATAAAGATTGCGTGGCTTATGTGCCTCAGCGCGAAGAAGTCGACTGGCGTTTTCCGGTCACGGTCAGCGACGTAGTCATGATGGGACGTTTTGATTATCAAGGCTGGTTCAAAGGCGCCTCGAAAAACGATAAACAGGTCGTCGAGAAAAGCATCGCGCAGATGGGCATTGCCGACTTTTCAACTCGCTCCATCAGCGATCTGTCCGGCGGACAGCAGCAACGCGTTTTTCTTGCCAGGGCATTGGCACAGGAGCCACACATTCTTCTGATGGATGAACCCTTCACGGGTGTCGATGCGCCGACCCAGGAAGCCACTTTGAAATTGCTGGATGATCTGCGCGAAACACAAGTCACGGCCATGATCTCAACCCACGATCTGAATCTTGCCGCATCCCGCTTTGACTTTATGTTGTTGCTAAATCATCGTCTGATCGCTTTCGGAAGACCCGCTGAAGTGATGAAACAGGAAAATCTTGCCAAAGCCTTCGGGCCGCAATTGCTGGTCCTGCCGGATGGCACTGCTGTGGTGGATGATTGTTGCCCACCGGAAGAACAAGCATGAACTGGTTACTACAGCCTC
>JAJYOH010000287.1 GCA_021796315.1 Chloroflexota bacterium | reverse complement strand
TATTTGGTCTCCAGCTTCACAACCTGCTCTTAAATCAAATCGGTGAGTTTCTGGTTTTCACAGGCTCGATCTTTCTCGTGAGACGCCTGCTGGACAAAAGAACCATTTCAAGTCTCGGATTTACCCTTAACATCCAATTACTCTGGGACGTTCTAACAGGCATTGGGATCACATTCGTCATGATGGGAACGATCTTCTCAGCAATGCTCCTGCTGGGCTGGTCAAAATTCGAGTCCTTCGCGTGGCAAACCGAATCCATCTTCAATGTCATCGCAAACACCGCGACCTTCCTGGCTATCTTCATCTTCGTCGGCTGGAATGAAGAACTGCTCAGCCGCGGCTATCATCTTCAAACCATTGCCAGCGGCACCAATCTCTTCTGGGGTGTTCTCGTTTCGTCCAGCATTTTTGGTCTCCTCCATCTCGGCAATCCCAATGCCACATGGGTCAGCGCCGCTGGCATTTTCTTTGCAGGCTTGTTCCTCGCCTACGGCTATGCCCGCACAAAACAACTTTGGCTCTCCATCGGTTTGCATATCGGCTGGAATTTCTTCGAGGGTGTTATCTTCGGCTTTCCAGTTTCCGGGCTGGATATTTATCCGCTGACTCATATCCAAGTCTTCGGCCCTGAGATTTGGACGGGCGGAGCGTTTGGTCCAGAAGCCGGACTCATCGTTCTGCCCGCCCTCGTGCTGGGAGCCGTTCTAATTTACCTTTACACACGCTCGCGCATTTCCCGTTAAAATTCACCCCGATGAAAACTCCCATCTGCGCAGTTCTTTTCGACCTTGGCAATACACTCATCTACGACAAAGAGCCCTGGGAAAATCTGTATCTCCGCGCCGACAAAGCTCTGTGGAATTCCCTGCGCAGTTTCGGCGTGGTTCTCTCTCCGCGCGAACTTTTTGGCAAAGACAAAACCCTGTTTCAGCTTTATTACAAATTGCGCGAAGACGACCTCGACGAGCCAGGCATCGGCCTGGTTTTGCGCGGTCTGTTGAACAAGAACGGCATCCATCTCTCTGACGAAGATTTGCAAGCCGCCCTGCGCTCGATGTATTGCATCACGCAAGCCAACTGGTTCGCAGAAGATGATGCCATCCCAGTGTTGGAGGCGCTCAAGCAGCGCGGATTCCGTCTTGGCGTCATTTCCAACGGCGCGGATGATCTAAACACATATGCCCTGATCGATAAAGTCAATATCCGCACTTATTTTGAATACATCATTTCATCTGCTGCCTTCGGCAAACGAAAACCGCATCCGGGCATTTTCCGCGCCGCCCTGGAGCATTTTCAGGTTCCGGCGGAGCAGGCCGTGATGATTGGCGACACCTTTGAGGCGGACATCGTCGGCGCGCAGGCAGTTGGCATGAACAGCATCTGGGTCACGCGCAGAGTCCAGAAAACGGCACCCCGCTCCGAAGTCCGGCCTGACGCGGTTGTATCCACATTGAGCGAGATCCCGGCGCTCTTATCAGCGTGATAGAATTCCGCCCATGAAAAATCCCAATTGGCTTCCATACATCGCGCTTGGTGTGGGAATATTATCTTTAAGTCTGTCCGCCATGTTTGTGCGTTGGGCGCATGCACCCGGACCTATCACCGGTTTCTATCGTCTCTTCTTTTCGACCATCATTCTCAGCCCGTTCTTCTTTCAGCGGCAAAAAACGGGAGCGCCGATCTCTCGCGCGGTTTTGATATTTCCCATTATGGCTGGCATTTTCACCGCTGGCGATTTTACGTTTTGGAATTCTTCGCTGGCCTTTACCACCGCCGCCAACGCGACCCTGCTTGGCAACACCGCGCCGCTATGGGTTGCATTGGGCGCATGGCTGATCTTTCGCGAAAAATTGTCGGGCATTTTTTGGCTCGGCCTTGCACTGGCCCTGGCAGGCGCGGCTTTGATCATGGGCAGCGATTTTCTGCTTCATCCGCGCTTGGGCCTCGGCGATTTGATGGCAAGTTCCGCGGCAATATTTTATGCATCCTACATGCTCTCGACCCAGCGCGGACGCCAGCACATTGACCCACTCCGTTACACATGGCTGGTTGGCGTATCCGCGTCCACGGCCATGATCTTGATCAATTTGATCTTGGGTAATTCATTCTTCGGCTACGACGCGGCGACATGGCTCATCTTCCTTGCCACTGCCATCGTCTCACAGACCATCGGCTACATTTCGATCTCTTATGCGCTCGGACATTTGCCCGCCCGCGTCGTTTCTCCAACTTTGATCGGCCAGCCGATCATGACAGCAATTCTCGCCATTCCGCTTTTGAGCGAAATCCCCAACCTGATCCAAATCCTTGGCGGACTGATCGCGCTGGCTGGGATTTATATCGTCAATCAATCACACAGCTTAGAAGAAATACCGAATGGTTAAAACATAACTCCGTGATTTTCAAGTCCCGGAGTTCTTCTTGAATGGCCTGACGCGCACATAACGGAAATCGCACATCGTCCCGCCGCGAGCGATTGTTTGTGTCCGCTCGAAGCGCACGCTGGGCGCGGCTTCCCCCGCCAGCAGATCATCCAACCTGCAAAAGTGCGGCGCGAGTTCAGGAAATCCATATTCCGTCAACACCTCCAGATAAAAACACGAATGACAATTCAGGCCAACCGCATTACGCCCGAGATCAAGCCATTCTACATCCCATTTTTCAGGATACTGCATTTTCATCATCGGCTTGAGCATTAACTTGATCATATCGAAGAAAAACGGAAAGCGTCCCCAAAAACGATACATGCGGCGTTCTAATCCAATGCCTGCTTCCAACAATTTATCAAGTGTTTCCGCGGCACTATTTTTATCTTTCCCATCCATCAACAAGATTGAATAGGCCGCGACGGCTGGCAGAATGTTCCCTTCAAAGTGGTGGCGCAAGGCCTTATTCTCGTAATACTGCGCTTGAGCAAGCAACTCGTCATACCTTGCTTGAACGCGGACAATAAATGCCGCCCCTTCGTCCCGTCCGCGAATTTTTGCAATTTCACTTTCCCACCGTTTTGCATTTGGAAGAAGTTTACGTTTCATCATCGTTCCTCCATTCATTCACCATTATAATCGCCCCATGACCGACCTCTTCGACCACGCCATGCAGGAACGAATGAAAAGCGAGGCGCCGCTGGCCGCACGTATGCGTCCGCGCACGCTCGACGAATATATCGGCCAGGAACACATCGTCGGCGAAGGCAAACTCCTGCGCCGCGCAATCGAGGCAGATAGACTTTTTTCATCCATTATTTTGTGGGGGCCACCCGGCACGGGAAAGACCACTTTGGCACAAGTCATCGCCAATACCACCAAGAGTCACTTCGTCACGATCTCGGCCATTTTGGCGGGCAAAGCCGAACTGCGCGAAGTCGTCGAAGCCGCGCTCGAACGCAGACGACTTCACAACGAGCGCACGATCCTTTTCGTGGATGAGGTCCATCGCTGGAACAAGGCCCAACAAGACGCGCTCCTGCCCCACGTCGAGAACGGAGCCGTGACCCTCATCGGCGCGACGACCGAGAATCCATATTTCGAAGTCATCAAGGCCTTGATCTCGCGCTCGCGCGTTTTTCAACTTCGAAATTTAAATCAGACAGAGACCGGGATTCTTTTGGATCGCGCCCTGGCCGACACAGAACGCGGTTACGGACAAAAGCGCGTCACCCTGGACCCGGAAGCGCGCGGCCATTTAATCGAGATGGCCAGCGGCGACGCCCGCAATGCGTTAAACGCGCTCGAGCTGGCGGTCGAATCCACAGCACCCGAAAAAGACGGCGCGATTCACATTACGCTGGATGTTGCCCAAGAATCAATCCAACGCCGCGCGGTTTTATACGATAAAGACGGCGACGCGCATTACGACACGATCAGCGCTTTCATCAAATCCGTGCGCGGCTCGGACCCGGATGCGGCTTTGTATTGGCTGGCGAAAATGTTGTACGCAGGCGAAGACCCGCGCTTCATCATCCGCCGATTGATTATTCTGGCCGGTGAAGATATCGGCCTCGCTGACCCAATGGGAATTGTCGTCGCGTCTTCTGCCGCGCAGGCTTTTGATTTCATCGGACTGCCCGAAGGTGTCTACCCCATCGTCGAAGCGACGTTATATCTCGCTACCGCGCCCAAGTCCAACAGTGCGGGCGCATATTTCAAAGCCATGAAGAAGCTGGAAGACGAGGGACAGGTTTCCGTGCCCAAGCATTTACAGGATAGTAACCGCGATGGTACAGCAACAGGCCAAGGCCAAGATTATGTTTATCCGCACGAACAGGAAGGCCACTTTACGCCGCAGCAATATTTGCCCAAGCGCTTATTGGGAACATATTTTTATACGCCTTCACAGGAAGGCTACGAGTCTCTACTGGCTACACGCCTAGAAATGTGGCGCGAAGCACAGAGAAAAGCTCTTGGAATTATGGATGTCAAAAACATTCCCGACATGAGCGAAGAACAAATTATGGAAATGAAAAGGCGCATCAAATAACATGCCAATCTTATTGCTCATCCGTCACGGCGAAAACGATTATTCCAAAAAAGGGAAACTCGCAGGACGGTTGCCCGGCATCCATCTGAACGAACGCGGACAGAAACAGGCTGAGGAATTAGGCAAAGCCTTGGCCGAAGTTCCGATCAAAGCCATTTATTCCAGTCCGCTCGAGCGCGCCATGGAAACCGCCGCGCCTATTGCCAACGCGCGTAAATTAAGTATTATTCAAGAGCCGGGCCTGCTGGAATCAAACGTTGGTAAATGGCAGGGACAATCCATCCGCAAGCTGGCACTGACCAAATACTGGAAGGTTATTCAACATGCGCCTTCACGAGCCGGTCATCCTGACGGCGAGACTTTTCTCCAAGTTCAAACGCGCATCACGAGCACATTGGATTCGATTGTGAAAAAATATAAACCGCAAGATATCATTGCCTGCGTCTTCCACGCTGACCCAATCAAACTGGCCGTGGCGCATTATCTAGGTTTGCCGCTCGATCATTTCCAGCGATTGGGTTGTGATACTGCTTCGCTCACGATGTTGTATATTAGCGAATCGGGCGCGAGCTTAATGAAGCTGAATCAACATCCGTCGTTTGAATTTTTATTGCAAAAGAAAAAATAATGGCAAAACTTAAACTCGACCTGCACGACATCTACAACCGCGGCGATCAGATTGATGCGGAACTGAACCGCATCATCGAAGAAGCGATTGACAAAAAAATCGAATTGGTTGAAATCATTCCCGGCAAAGGCAGTGGACAACTCAAGAAAAAAGTCCTGCGCTTCTTGAATCAAGGACATATCAAAAAGTTATATCATCGCGTAGAAAAAGACGACAAAAATTTCGGGCGGATTTTCATCCATTTCAAGCATTGAAAAATCTTAAACAAAGAGACGTTCCCTTTGGAGCGTCTCTTTGTTTTTATTCCTTGTCGGAATGCATGTCCGTGTAAAGTGCGACCATGTTCCCGGTTTTGTCCTTGAAGATTCCGAACCAACCCTGCCCAGGAATTTCATGCTTTTCCTGCACAATGGTCGCACCAAGCGATTTGGCTTTCTTAAGATCGGCTTCGATATCGTCGCTGTCCACATACACAAGCACGTCGCCCGGCTTGGTATACCCGCCCAGCGGGTTAAAGCCTCCGCCCGAACCATCCCCCGCTTCCCACAGAGAATAGCTCATCTCCGGTACTGGCGTGATCTTCCAGCCAAAAAGTTCATGGTAGAACTTGCCGGATTCTTCCAGATTACTGCTCGAGAATTCAACGTGGACTATATTTCGTTTGGTCATTATTTTCTCCTTTTCTGAGTCGGATAAAGTTGACCAAATTATAGAACATTTTTTCTAATTCCGCAAGACTCAAATTTTGCTACGCATCAAGGCCGCCCTTTCGTTAGTTACCTGGTCTTTCGACGGACAACATCTTTTCCTCGCCTAATTGATGACAACTTGGGTTGTATGGTCTTCTTCTCGCTCTTTTTTAATGCCTCGATCTCAGTGGACGTGAGATATCGCCACTCACCAGGTTTTAGTTTGCCAAGCTGTAATTCACCAATACTTATACGCAGAATCCTTACGACAGGCAATCCAAGAATTGAGGCGATTTCCCGGATCTGCCGCTTGCGCCCCTCTCGCATAAGAACCCTGACCCAGGCGCCTTTCCCAAAAGTGGAATCTACCTTTACATCTAAAGGTTGAGTCTTATAACCATCTTCAAGCACTACCCCGCGCCGCCAGGTAGCTAATTGCTCCAGGTCTGGTTTGCGCGCCAGCAATACGCGATAAACCTTTTGGTGGCCGTGCGAAGGATGAGTCAGCTTTTGTGCCAGGTCGCCATCATTGGTCATCAGTACCAAGCCTTCGCTTTCAAAGTCAAGACGACCGACCGGATATAACCGCTCATTGACAGGGATCAAATCTCTAACGGTCTGGCGTGAGTCGCCCGCCTCCTTCTCGACAGTAGACAAAACATAGCGAGGTTTGTTCAAAGCAATGTAAATCTTCTGTTCGGGCGGCTTGATCGCCCTGCCGTCAACTGTGATCTTATCCTTTGCGGGGTCAGCTTTTTGTCCAAGCTTAGCGACAACACCATTTACGCGGACACGTCCCTCAGTGATAAACTCTTCGCTCGACCTGCGAGAAGCCAATCCTGTCTGTGCAAGTATTTTTTGTATTCGTTCTTCCATAGCCGATATTATACTGGCAACTTACTACATAATTAGCCTGAAAAGCATATATCACTTTGTATACATCGAATGAAGTAGTTTTTAATTGCCACTTTTCCTGGGTGCAACCTTTTTGCGTCATCTGCATCAAAAGAAATAGTAATCAATTTCTATCATGCCTGAAGGAGGCAAAATGAAACTGAACGAATCTAATCTTGACCGTATCATCCGCGTTGTGGTGGGTATTGTTCTGCTTTATCTGGGATTTGGCGGCGCATCGAGCGGCGCACTGGCAATTGTGGCCGATGTTCTGGGCGTGGTCATGCTGTTGACTGGCGCTGTGGGTTTCTGCCCGCTCTACACACTGTTTAAATTCAGCACGCTCAAACAATAACATTTCACTTCAAGGAGCAAAGGGTATGGTTTACCGCCGTGCCCTTCTTTTGTATGGATACAAAAGCTTTTTTTGAGAAATTACAACAAAGTCCACTCCCGGTTGTGGTTGATTTATGGGCACCTTGGTGCGGGCCATGCAAAGCAGTCAAACCTACGCTGGAAAAATTAGCGCAGGAATATAACGGGCGCGTTAACCTATGGGAAATCAACACCGATGAGAACGCCGATCTCCTGCGTGAGTTGCATGTCTATGGCATTCCAACTTTGATCGTTTACAACAAGGGAAAAGAAACTTTGCGTTATGTGGGCGCAAAACCAGCCAGTACCCTGCGAACCATGTTTGAGACATTGTCAACGGGCGGTGTCCCAACTCAATCCATTCTTACGAATGGTCAGCGCGCTCTACGCTTTGGGACAGGCTTGGTTATCGCCGGCATTGGCACAATGGCTAGCAA
>JAJYOH010000286.1:5260-7518 GCA_021796315.1 Chloroflexota bacterium | reverse complement strand
CGTCACGGTGTTCAGCATCGCCTGAAGGATGAAAAGAAATGGCAGCCTCTGGGCATCGGCGCTGGAGATCATTCCCCCAGGGAAGAAGCCTAACTCAAGTCAAGGAGAAAAACATGGTCACACTGAAGAACACAGTGCAAGCAAAACAAACCACTTTGGTCAAAGAACGAACCACCTTGCAAGCGTTTCGAAAATTTCTGGTTCTAGTGTCGGCCCTCACGATCGCATTGGTCGCATGTGCGCCGCAACAAGCTACGGAAAGTCCTGAACGACAGGTCGCCACATCCGTTGCCATGACTGTATCTGCCATAGAAGGGGAGACGGCCACGGCCCAGCCTCTTGGAACCGCCACATCGGCTCCGACTGAGATACCTGCCGTTATGCCCACACTCACGCCTATCCTTTCGACACCGACCGCATTTGTTGTGGCCTCTCCTCCAAACACGGGTGGATCAGGAGCAGGTGGCAGCAGTTCAAAGCCGGACTATAACTGCGATCCAGATATTGGTAAAAGACCCCGAGACAACGAAGAATTTGCCCGCGGCGATAAGTTTGATGTAAAGTGGACGATCCTCAATAATGGGTTGAAGACCTGGGCTGCGGGTAAAGATCTTACCTATTACAGCGGCTCCAAAATGACCACTTCCACTTTTGTACAACTACCGGAGGTTAGGCCAGGTGGGACTTTTTCAGTAGTCTTTGATGCTGTTGCTCCGTCTATACCGGGCCATTATGTGATGACTTGGAAATTGGAGGGAGGCTTCTGCTGGCCCTACATAGCCATTAATGTCAAATAAGAGCCGTCATTAGGATTGGAGGTATCTTCTCAAAACGAAAGGAAAAACGGGGTGTTTTGAGCAGGCTTATGCCTGCCCAAAACACCCCACACCCCGCTTTATTGAAAAGATACGATTGGAGTTTATGAGCAACGGCGGTATTCCGGAGAAAATACATGAAATCGCAAAAGCGCATTGGATATCTGCTGACCATCGCCACAATTTTTGTGCTGGGTTGTGACGTCTCAACTCTGGTGGCGTCTCAGCAGATTCCAACCTCCGTTCCGGGCATCATTGACACAATAGTGGCGCAAACCGCCGCGGCCGCGGCCACACAGACGGCGGCTCTTATTCCTCCAACACTGATGCCCTCTCCTGCGCCTTTCCCCACCAGAACGGTCAGTGTCACTCCAATCAACACAGCGACCTTCATTTTTCGATTTCCAACGAGTGCGAATACCCCAATCCCCGTACCTGCCAACGGGTTGTGTAGTCGGGTCAGCCAGACTCCCGCCAATTCCACACACTTTGCATCAGGAACGAGTTTCAATGTCAACTGGACGGTAAAAAATACGGGTGACAGAGCCTGGAACCATACGACGGTTGATATCGTTTATATTAGCGGCTCAAAGCTATCTCCCGTGTTACGCTATGATACTGCGGCAGATACCAATGTTGGCAGCAGCTATATTGTATTTGTCCCCATGAAAGCTCCCTCCGCAGCTGGCACATACTCGATGACCTGGGCACTGGAAGCAGGTGGAACCACTTTCTGTTCCCTCCCGCTGACCATCATTGTGCCATAGAAGCAAACCACCGTTAACAAAAATCAGGGGGTTGTCTAAAAAGGGAAAAGGCAGCCCCTCCTCAAAAGGGGGAAAGTTTTGCTCTAAAGATAAGCGGATTTTATGTGGGGTTATGGAGAATGTTAAGCAATTCCTTGGGGGATTTGTAAAGTAGAGACAATTGTCCGCTCATGTCACAACAGCGAGTTTTTTTCCTTCGCAAATTTGGGCGGATGACCAACAGAGCCTGGGAAGGGCAAACGTTATTTCAGGCCAGAATGTAGGAAGCTGTCGATAAATTGGCGCTGGAAGATCAGGAACAGTACCAGCAGTGGTCCAACCACAATTACTGTGCCAGCTGTGACCAGCGGCCACTGTGCCCCGATCTCGCCCAGCTGGGTAAGTACTGCTAGACCAACCGTAAGTGGGCGGCTGTTGGTGCTATTAGTTACTATGAGTGGCCACAGAAAATCATTCCAGTGAAAACTGATCGAAGATAATGCAAAAGCAACCAGTGCCGGGCGTGCAGGCGGAATATAAACATACCATAAGGTTTGCAGCCAGTTGGCTCCATCCATACGGGCGGCATCATCCAGGTCCTGTGGGATCGTCTTGAAGGTCTGGCGCATTAAGAAGGTGCCAAATGCCGAACCAAAGAATGGCAGCATGACTGCCAGCAATGTGTCGAATAATCCCA
>JAJYOH010000286.1:421-5250 GCA_021796315.1 Chloroflexota bacterium | reverse complement strand
GTGGTGTAGTTTGGCACGATCAAGGCGCTCGAAGGAACCATAAGCTGCAGCATGATCAGGAAAAATAGGATGTTCTGACCGCGGAACGTAAAGCGCGCGAAGGCATATCCTGCCAGGCAAATCGTCACTAACTGAAAGGCGAGGATGCCAAGCACGATCAGTATTGTGTTGACATAGTATTTTGCAAAAGGGGCAATATCGAGCGCCTGGAAATAGTTGGACAAGGTCGGCTGGCTGCTCCACCACAAGTTGGTGGCACTAAGTGGCTCATTGGGTGAATGGAACGATACAGCAAATGTCCACAGGATGGGGACGGTCCATGCCAAGGCGATAACCCCTAAGACTAGCAGTCCCACGGTGTTGAAGGCAGAGTTTAGGCGGCTTCTATTCATAGGTAGCTCGGCGCTCGGTGGTAATAAAATTGATAACTGTGAAGATCAAAAGAACAACGATCAGGATCACACTCATGGCGCTGGCCCGGCCAATATCCAGATAGCTGAAAAGCGTCTGCCACAAATCAAATAGCAACATACTGGTTGAATTGATCGGTCCGCCGCCGGTCATGATATATATCTGATCAACAGTTTCAAAGGCGTTGATCACAGCGATCGTGGTCACAAACAGTGTTGTGCCCATCAGCAGTGGTAAGGTGATGTAATACGTGGATTGCAGCACGTTGGCGCCATCCAGCTTTGCCGATTCAAAAATATCGTGTGGAAGACCCTGCAACCCGGCCAGAAAGAACACCATGAAGTAGCCGGTCTGCTTCCAGATGCCCAGAATCATCAGCGCTATTAGCGCCAACCTCGGCTCACCAAGCCAGTTCTGGCTGGGAATGTGAAAGAATTCGATGAAGACGTTTAATAATCCATAGTCCGGCGTGTACATGAACAACCAAATGGTGGCGGCGCTAACCATCGGCAGGACAGTCGGGTAGAAGAACGCCAGGCGATAGAGTCCCTGGGCGCGGAACTTGCGGTTGAGTAGCAGCGCCAGCACCAACGCGAGGAACACACTGATCGGTACAGTGACGATCACGTAAATCACTGTGTTCACAAAAACATCCCGGAAACCCGGATCAGAGAATAGCGCTGTAAAGTTTCCGGCCCCGATAAATTTTGGTACCTGCACTGCCTGGTTTTCGGCAAACAGACTGCTGTCGGCCACATGCAGCAGCGGCAACAGAGTAAAGATGACCACAAAGAACAGGGTCGGCGTGATTAATAAATAGGGCAGAGCAGCGGCCCAAAAGCGCGACCGCCACTCTGTAGAGTTGTTGATTTTTGCGTGGAAGTTCACGGCACTACTATTATTATTGACTGAACTGTGAAAGAACCTGGTCTGCCTGTTGTTGAGCAGCTTTGAGTGCATCCGCGATGGTGCTCTTGCCGGTCAGGGCAGCCTGGACGGCGTCGCCTAGGAACTTTTGGATCTGAGCATTGTCATGGGTGGCCAGTTCGGGTCCGGCATATTGGAGGCCGGCAGCCGCAACAGCAGCCTGTGGTACCTTTGCAATATGATCTTTCATAGCTTGGGTATTGTAGGATGATTGGCGCGATGCGACGTAACCAGTATTAATGCTCCAGTCGGCCTGAGTATCAACCGAGGTCATGAATTGGATGAATTTCCACGCCGCAGCCTGGTGATCGGCAGGAATGCCTTTCAACATGTATAAGTTCCCGCCGCCGGTCGGGGCACCATAGCCTTTTTCGCCGACGGGGTAACTGACACCAACGTTAAATTTGGCCTGCTTAAGGATATTGGTCAACGAACCGCTGGAATGCCAAATCATAGCAGCCTTGCCGTTGACAAAATCGTTAGGCATATTGGCCCAAAGCAAAATACCGGGTGGCATTACTTTGTACTTGTTGGGTAGATCAGTGAAGTCCTGAAGGGCCTGGGCTACCTCAGGTGTATCAAAGGTTACCTTGTTGGGGGCCGTAAAAACATTCGATCCACCACCGATAACGAAACATTGAAACAGCCAGTAAGGAATTCCATCCGATGAAATCTCAATACCCCAGGTGCTGCCATCAGGCTTGGTCAGCTTTTGAGCGTCAGTGACCATTTCGGCGTAGTTTGTAGGTCCCTTGTTGTCATCCAATCCAGCAGCCTTGAACATGTCCTTGTTGTAATACAACACCGGAATGGAGCGCTGGAACGGCAGGCTCCAGATGTGGCTCTGATAGTTTGAATTGGCCAGGTAGGCGGGGAAGAAATCAGAGGTGAAAGTATCGCCACCAGCAGCCTTGACGTAATCATCCAGCGGCATGATGGCGTTCGCGTCGACCAGCGAATAGAGGTCCGTTGAGAGCAGCACAGCTACATCTGGGGGTGTACCGCCGCCCTTAATTGTAGTTTGAATCTTGGTGAGGGTATCGCCGTAGCCTCCTGAAAGGACAGCGTTCACCTTGATATCGGGGTTGGCCGCTTCGAACTGGGTGATATACCCATCAATTATCTGGGTGATTGGGCCAGCCACGGCAACTGGATAGTAGAAAGTAAGTTCGACTGGTGCGCTGGTCGCTGTAGGCGCCGAAGCGGCGGCGGGCGCTTCTGTCGCAGGTATAGCGGTCGGTTGCGTGGGGGCCGTTGTAACTGCCGGCGCACAGCCACTCAGGGCGCCGAACAGCAGCACTAGGATTATTAAAATCGAAAGCGTAGAAAAACGTTTTTCTTGCATTTTCACTTCTCCTTATCAATTTTGGGAAAAACCCCGGATAGATGGGATGATCAAAAGCCCATTGACGAAAATCGTACACGAGTTACTGAACTTATTTTTATTCCGACTAATTTATTGAGATTGTCCCTAATCCTTTCTCCAATTGGAAAGATCTTTCTTATGGATCATCCGCACAATATTCAATTCAACAATACTTGAATTGAAGCAAATCTTACTGTGAGCAATAGGTTGGTTTTCCTCTGAAAAAATTGTTGACCGAACGCTGAGAATTGGTGTTCCTTCTGGCAATTCTAAATATTGTAAAAATGCAGGATCAATAACTGATGCTCTGATGTGAGATTGAATATGGTGCAATGAAATATCAAACGAAGCAGATAAAAACTGAATCATATTGCCGTCAAAAGCATTCCAATTTAAACCCACTGTTTCAATCGCTGGGGTAATATAATCTTCAATAAATATCACTGGCAATTGATCGGCGCGTACAATCCGCTTGATGCAGCACACCTTTGAGGATGTTGGCGCTGTAAACACTTCGCAAACATCAATTGGCGCGAGGTCATACCCGATAGAAAGGGTTTGAAAGTTGGGTGTAAAACCACTCTCTTTAATGATTTGGGTAAAAGGTGAAAAATCATTAAGCGAGTCGCGAATAACAGGGGAATGAGCCACAAAAGTACCAATTCCGTGACGACGAATGATAATGCCCTCATTTTCCAATTCTATATATGCTTCCCGCAGGGTATTTCTGCTGACCCCCAGTGTTTTTGCAATAGCTGTTTCTGATGGCAGTTGACCTTGATGTTCAAGTTCGTGCTGGTTAATATAATTGAGTAAGTACTCTTTTGCTTGGGTCAACCGCGAACTGGTATTGATAATCGCACTCATGATTAGTCTTTCAATTATTGACTCTACTGCAAAAAGGTCATTGAACCGCGAAGCACACGAAGGCCGCTAAGAAAAAGCAAAACCACGAATCTTTTTTCAAGGTAATCTGCATGGAAGATTAACATTCTTAATATGCCTTTGAAAATCCTCTGCGCTCTTCGCGGTTAAGAAAAGGTTTTTGCAGTGGACTCATTATTAGGAGAGAAAAAGATTATTGGAAAGGTTGGACGTCCTACAACTTTATAGTATAATAAAAATTGGTTAATGTCAATAGCTATTTATGGATGTTTTACTACTTTAAATGAAAATCACGTTTCTTGGCACCTCCGGTGCGAATGCTTTTCCAGAAGCCTTTTGCAAATGCACGAATTGCGAACAGGCACGAATGCTTGGTGGTTCAAGTTTACGAAAGCGGTCCTCATTATTGGTGAATGAGGATTTACTCATTGACCTTGGTCCAGACATAATGGCAGCTTCTCAATTTCACGGTTGCTCCTTGTCAAATGTCCGTTATTGTATTCAAACACATCCACATGCAGATCATTTAGACGTATCGCATTTTCTCTCGCGCAGTCCCGATCATGGCGTCATTGGTGCTCCTTGCTTAAATTTCTATGCATCACCTGAGACGCTGCAGCGAGCAGCTCAGACCTTTGAGCGGGACCTTTCGAGTGATAATCTTCTGTCGCCTGATACGCAGAAATACTTAAATCTAAAATTACATGCTATTAAACCCTTAGAACCTCTTACATTTGGCAATTATCGCGTAATTGCGTTTCCGGCTAATCATGCGCCATCAATGGGGGCGATGGTATATGCTGTTGAATCGGACAAACGATGTTTTTTTTATGGCACTGATACCGCAACTTTTTTTGAACAAACCTGGCATGCTTTTCATCAATATAAAATGCGATTCGATGTCGTAATCCTTGATCACACTTATGGATTAATAAAATCAGGAAGTGATCATTTAAATGCAAATCAAGTTATAGAACACATAACGCGAATGCGTAATGAAGGTTTATTAACCCCAAATTCTCGTGCCTTTGCAACGCACATCGCACATGAAGGCAATCCTGTACATCAAGAACTGGTAATCTTTGCGAAGCAACATGGGTATGATATTGCTTGCGATGGGCTTTGTTTTGAGGTTTAGGGATTGCCATCAACATCGAGCGCGGCTGTGGCTTTTCATCTCGCTGAAAATGAAAAAAATGACCGTTCTGCTCACCCATCAGGTGCCCGTCCCCTTGATGGC
>JAJYOH010000286.1:0-411 GCA_021796315.1 Chloroflexota bacterium | reverse complement strand
CTTTGTTTTGAGGTTTAGGGTGTAGTGGACCCATAAAACTGGACACCATGCTTAGGGTAGAATGGCTACCCAGAAACGAGGTCCAGAATGGTGTCACGCAGGAAGTTCAGTGCCGAGTTTAAGGTCAAGGTTGTGCTGGAACTGATCGGTGGGAAGAAAAGTTTAGCCGAAGCCGGTCGCGAATATCAGATCAAAGATACAGTGCTGTCGCGCTGGAAGCAGGAATTCTTGGAACGGGCCACGGAGATCTTCGAGCAGCCGCAAGACGATCAGGAGAAAGATGTGCGTATCGCTGAGCTGGAGCGCATGGTCGGCCGTCTGACCATGCAAGTGGAGGTCTCAAAAAAAGTGTTGAGCTATGCCAGCTCGTTGCGCAAGAACGGCGATCCATTGTAGAGGCAGTGATGGCTG
>JAJYOH010000285.1 GCA_021796315.1 Chloroflexota bacterium | reverse complement strand
AGGATCGGCCATGTTCGCAATAAAGCAACATCTATTATGGTGGTGGCCAGTCCGAGCATGAGAAAGACTGTTAGCTGCCTTCTGGTTTTATCGATTTCAATGGATGGGCTGCTACTTTGCCAATCGTTGAAAAAAAACCTTGATAATATGTCCACACTCCAAATCAGCAGGACAAATTGACCCAAAAGCCAGGCGCGCCAGCCCAGGTCATTGTTGCCGATTGCTGTCGAACGAGTAAATGAACCGGCGAGAACTGCCGTCGAAAGTAGAATGACTTCTGCCATATGAAAAGGATTCTTTTTCCAGGAACCTTTGTTATGTTGTTGTATCCAGAGCAATCCGGCCACGAAAAAGAATCCAAGTTCCGTTAAATAGTTAAGGGGCAGGATGGCAAGAAAAATCAAGCTCACTAATATTGGGTGTAACTTGGGGAGGAATGGAATAATCGGGTAAAAGCTACGGACATCAAACGCGATGGGGAGGCCGCCTGTGGAGCCGGAGCCGCCGTCAATTAACCCAACAATGAAAGGACTGATGGCAATCGCGGCAACAACTCCTGCGAGCGCCATAACCAAACCAAGCTGACGCTCATTTTGCAGCAATAGTACGATCATCCAAACGCCCCAGAAAATTGCGAAAACCAGTGTCACATAAATAGATAACCCAAATGCGGAAGCAAAAGCAAGTCCAGCAACAAACATGGCTTGCATTCGTTTGGAAAGCGGTTGGCTGCGGACGGACAGTAGTAACATCATGCCAGCCAAACAAGCGATCACCGCTGCGACATGATGCGGCACCCATGAAATCGCTCCGATCCAGGCCGTGATCTGCTCATTCCACTGTTCAATATCTCCTTGAAGAAAAGAATACCCATTTGTCAAGCGGGTGGAGATCGTCAAAAATAACGCTGGGATAAAATCCAGGCCGCTGATGAGCAGCAGGCTGTTCCCCACCAACGCAGACTTCCAGGCTTTTGCGCCACTGGCAGGATTTCGCAGTCGCAAGTATAAGGCGATGGTTGCCATAAGTGCCAATCCACACCATGCGACACTGGCGATCATGGCAATGCGCCCGTCCACCCAGGGACCGCCTAGTTGAGCCACAAGACTGCAAGGGATGTACCAGAAATAATATAAATATGTCAGGCGGACAGGATGCCCCGGAAAGTAACTAGGATTGATGGGCGGCACTCCGCTGCGTGTCATGGCGTTAATAACGGCCGCGCGGGACGTGAAGTCGAATGAGATCACACTGTAGTAAAGCCGGTTTCCCCATTGAATGTCAACTAGCGACAGAATTGATAAAATTGACCATCCCGCAGCAATATAAAGAGCAATTGATTGCAGTCGTTTCGTTTCTTTTGGAGTTGAGATTTGTCTCGTTTTTGCCAGAATAATTATGAAGACAATTGCGAATCCGCCAAGCGTGATGAAGGTGGCTGTAACCGAGATCAGATGCCAAGTGAGAAAAGTGATGATCGGGCTGATCGCAATCGACAGAACAATTGCAATTACAAAGCGCGTGGCAGGCAAGCGCTTTCTGAAATCGAAGAGATCGAATAGCCAGCCAACCACGTATCCTGGCGCAACATAGATTAACGAGAAGAGAACGGTGGCCAGGCTTGTGCTGGCAATGTCTTGAAGCGTGAAGTTGGACATGCAGGCATATCTCGCCGAGACGATAAATCAGGATCAGGCCCGGACCAGGAAAAGCCGGATGAAGGGCTGGCCGCTTCGGGTCCGGACTTGAGGCGGGTTCACATCCTAAAAGTTGATCCGCTCTTTTTCGATCACCAATGGACGGCGTATCACCTGCGTGTAAATCGCTCCGATATATTCGCCCATAATACCCAGGAAAATTAATTGAACTGAGCCGAGAAAGAAGAGACCGATAACAGCCGGGGCAAGCCCAACTGAAAATTGTTGCCAGAAAATCAGTTTGTAAATCAGGTAAGCCAGGCCGACTAAAAAACTAAGTCCCGCTGAGACAAATCCAAACATGGCGGCAATACGCAAGGGAATTTTTGTGTAACTGGTCATGCCGAGCATCGCCATATCGTATAGTGTGTAGAAGTTATTCTTGGTGACGCCGCGTTTGCGGCGCGGCTGGGTGAATGGGATACGGGCAATCGGAAAGCCGATATCTGCAATAAGGCCTCGAAAATAGGGATAGGGATCGTCGATCTCACGTAGAATGTCAACTACTTGCCGGTCATATATTCCAAAGCCTGTGAAGTGCTCGATCAATTCCACATCGGACAAATTATGAAGGACGCGGTAGTAGGCCGTGCGCAGCAAATAAAATAAACCAGCTTCCTGGCTTTTGGTTTTGACGCCGATCACTACTTTGTAGCCCTCTTCCCATTTGTGAATGAAATCGGGAATGCGCTCCGGCGGGTCCTGCAAATCCGAAGCCATGCCAATGACGGCATCGCCGCTAGCCTGCATCAGGGCATAAAAGGGCGAGCGGATGTGACCGAAGTTACGCGTGTTGACGATGGCTTTTACTCGTGGATCGTGCTCGGCCAGTGCGCGAATTCTTGCTACAGTGTGGTCGGTGGATGCGTTGTCAATAAAGAGATGCTCGTACTCGTAATCAAAACTTTGCATTGCTGTACGGATGCGTTCGTAGAGTTCATCCACATTCTCTTCTTCGTTATAACAGGGGGTGACGATGCTGATCTTTTTCATTTCGTCTCGTCCAGGCCGCGGCCAAAAATTTGTTTGCGCAGTTCCTCGTTTTGTGCATAAGGCGTATCTATCATATCAATAGTTATGGGTTGATCTTTGGCACACGATTTTGTCATCTTATGGCCAAATTTTCCCAGCATTAGTTCGCGCGTAGATAACTGTCCCTTTTGAAGTGGGATAGCTAGGTGAACATCATCATCGGTCAAGATTTCACCTTCTTTTAAGTCTCTGTTTGCGTAAACTCCACGGACATATGAATCAAGGTAATTTATTTCTTTTGGCAATGGGGGTTTGCGATGATCCTCTGCTGTTCCGCACATCTCTTCCGCTTTATGAAATGCCCGGAACCAGATGTCGATTTGTTCGGGAAGTGAAGAGTATTGTGCTGGATTAGAACCATCTGTATTAATGTCTATGTGCCTTTCAAATAAACGCACTCCCTTGCCATAAGAAATTAGTAATGACGAATACCAGTCGTGGAATTCGTGACTGGATAGTCCAATCGGGTGATCTGGGTAGCGGTGTTTAAGATAATCAATTTGATGGAGCTCCATTTCGTTATCTTCAGTGGGATAACCTGCAACGCAATGATTGAGCGCAAGCGGAATATTACGATGCTCAAAAAATATGACCAAATCATCAAGGTCTTTTTGAGAAACCCCACCTGTAGATACAATAACAGGTTTTCTAGTCTTGGAGATTTTTTCCAGCAATTGCCAATCATTACCGTCAGCGCTTGCAACTTTAATGATAGGCATCTCAAATTCAAGACACCAATCCACAGATTCTTCATCAAATGGAGTTGCCATGGGAATGCAGCCACTTTTTCGAATCGCATGAACTAGATTGGCGTATTCATCTTTTGTGAGTTTTGTCTCTGATATTCGCTTGATGTAGCGGATATCAGTGCGATTAATAAAATCCTTGTGGACAAATGTGTCCAAGTTGCGGAACTGTAATTTTATTGCAGATCGGACATTGTTGAAGCGTGCAATGCGCGAGTGTTGGTGAATAATTTCTAATCCGCGTTCCAGTTTTCCTTGATGGTTGTTGGTCATTTCCAATACAAATAGATTTTCGAAAATATCACGGTTTAACATGGCAACCTCCGAACATGTAGTAAAGAAAGATGAGTATCCTAACGAACTGACAGAATTTCAGAGAACAAACTTAGGCGTTTAGAGATATTCTTTCCAGATGGCAAGATTCCATAACCATATTCTATCCCAATAAAGCGTACGTTATACGCTTGGGCCGCAAGAAAATCATCCTCTGAATCCCCTATGCAAAAAGTGTCATCCAGTGGAATGGCGTGTTTATTCAACAGGTAGATCAACATTGCGGCTTTGTTTCTAAATTTAGGCTGATCTGAATCGGGACTTATCACATCTCTAAAATAATCGGACAATCCCAGATACTTAAGTATCTGGGATGTCGGCAATTTTGGCTTGTTCGTAAGGATATAGAGTTTATCCCCGCGTTTTAATAATTCCTCGATGGTTGCTGTCACCCCTGGGTATATAAGGCTGTTTTTCCATCCTTGGTTATCATAAGCAATACGGAAGGCAATTTCGAGCGTGGCCAGTTCCGCATCTGTTGCTTGCTCTATTGCTAAGCGCAGAATGTCATGAATTTGTGGGCCAATAGTAAAGTGTAGCTGGTGGGTGTCCATGAGAGGATATACTTTTTGTACTGCAGTTTCTAATGAAGCAATAATGCCGGGCCGCGAATCGATGAGGGTGCCATCCATGTCGAATATCAAATGCATGGTTAATCCTCCCATTCAGGTATGAACAGGTTTTGCTTCAATTCATCGCGATCAAGGAACGGGAACATGTCTTCAAGCGGCGCAGAAACGATGCGACCGTCGGAAAGTTGACGCGAACTCTGGCGTGGCTCAAAGCCTTGCGCAGGATCAAGAATTACATCGCAGATTATCGGCCCGGGTAACTCCAGCGCGTTGCGGATCGCGGGAAGGAAATTGGGCATGTCGATGCGAATGGATGGGATACCGAAGGCATTCGCCAGTTTAGTGAAATCGGGCAGGCTTAGACCAGATTCAGGGCTTTCACCAACGGTGCCTCCAAAAAAATTCTTCTGTGAGACGCGAATGGAGAGGTAGCCGTTATTGTTGAGAACAAAGATCTTAATTGGCAGTTGATAGTTGACTACTGTTTGTAGTTCCTGTAAGTTAAGCATTAAACTGCCATCCCCGGCTAAACAAACAATTCGCCGGCCTTCCTTCGCGACTGCGGCACCAATGGCCGCAGGTAGATCGTAACCCATGGATGCCGAACCGGAGTTTGCCCAAAGTTGTTGGCCAAATTTTATCTTGGCAGCTTGAAATGTAACAACTGTTGCTGCGCCATTGCCGCAAACCACACTATCACTAGGCATCATTTCATCAAATAAAACGTCGATGAAATGATATGGGTTAATCTTCCCGTTGAAAACATGATGTTTTGGCAAAACAGCGGGATATTTTTCGTTGCGCTCTTTGCTCCAGGACAGCCAGCCCGCAAAACGACTTGAGTCCCATTCGTCAAGCTGGGATTCCAGTTCATTTAGAAAATCACGCAAATCTGCTTGGATGGGGAAATCAGGTTTGATGGTGGGACGGTCCAACTCGGCCGCATCCACATCCACCCAAATCTTGTAGGCGGTGCGGGCAAAGGATTTCCATGTGTAGCCAGTTTGACGAATGTTGAGGCGGCTGCCGAGGACAAGCAACAGGTCTGAGTTTTGTACAACGAAATTTCCGCCGCGCGTCCCGATGGTGCCAGGGCGACCACAAAAGACAGGATCGTCGGAAGCAATGATATCGTGAGTCCAGCCGGTGGTGACGGGAATACCAAGTTTGTGAGCGACCCGCAGGAATTGTTCTACTGCGTTGGCAATGCGGACACCGCTTCCGGCGAGAATGACCGGGCGTTCGGCGTTTTTTAAACGAGATAATGTCTCAGTGACAGAAACGGATAATTTAACGGAATCAGGTGGAGGCTCCGATGACGAATCGAAACCTTCCAGAGCGTTCTCGTCAATTTGACTGGATTGTACGTCGATGGGGATGTCCAGCCAGCATGGGCCGGGACGTCCGGTTTGCGCCAGATACCAGGCTTTTTCCAAATGGTAGCGGATGGTTTGTGGATCGGTGACAGTGACGGCGTATTTGGTAATACCCTTAACCATTGAAATGATATCCACTTCCTGGTCGCCGAGCTGGCGCAAGTTGGGAAGATCATAGGAACGGATGTAGGTTTCGCGTTTGACCTGACCCGAGATGATCAACATGGGAATCGAATCGGTCCACGCACCGAAGACGCCATTGAGCGTGTTGATGCTGCCTGGCCCAGTGGTGACATTGATCACGCCGGGTTTTCCGGTGATGCGGGCATAACCTTCGGCGGCCATGGCGCTGGCTTGTTCGTGATGGTTGAAGATGGTTTTGATTTTGGGATTGGTGCCGATGGCGTAATTCAGGAACATGGAGCCGCCGCCGGTAAGCATAAATACGTGGCGGACACCGAAATTGGCGAGACGTTGGGAGATGTAATCAGAAACGCGCATGAAATTATTCCATAAACCGATTTTTCTTTTTTCGAATTTATTCATTTCGCACATGATAAATTGTTAATTCCCCCCGATATTCGGGTGTGTATGCGCTGTTAATATATTTCTTAAGTATATCGGGGAAAAAGGTCATATCTGTTCCGAATTCGTTGTAATTATTGCCTGCACAGATGTATTTTGTTTTGTTGCAATGCAATAAAACCAGGTACTCATAATGTTGGTCTCTAAAATGGTTGACCATTTCTTCGGTTTGCGTGACGCCGGCTCGAAACGCTTCCCACCATAGGGGGATTCCCGGGCGCGGTTCAATTCCACTAATTGCATAGGCAAAATCCAGGCGTGGCCCAAAAAAAACGGGGGCATGCGGACTATTATAATAGCCATGCTTTGTTGTAAACGCGGCTAATTCGCCTAAAACATCGGAAAACCGTTGTCCTGCCCATACCCCATCAAAAAAGGCTGGGGATTTTTGTTGATGCAAGGGAACATTTTGAAAAAAAACATCCGGCCCTTCCTCGTAAATACGAATCCTGCTAAAGGAGATGCCTATCCCGAACACAATAAATAATAAAATACTAATGTTAAATAATATTGATGCAGGTTTGTAGTCAGTTGCAGGCAGGTTTTTGTCTTTCGTAGCCATGATGAGAAATATGCTTGTTACTATTGGGGATATTTCGTGAATTTTGAAATCATTGTTTGTAGTTATCCCAATAACAGCCACCAGGACCCCAATGGCTAAAAACAGATACTCACTGGCGGGAATTTTGGAGGATACTGCCTGTGTTTCACGATGGCGGGAAAACAGCAAAAATGCCATTAGACTAGGGAGCAGGAGTAAAAAGGACAATTGTTTTTCCCATGCTGCATTGAGGAAGGTGAAATTTATCAAATTGTAGGGTTGTAGAACCCGGTTCGAGAAAAGCTGATAAGTACTCAAAACCATTACTGGATTTATGTTGAACGTAGTTAAAAAAGTATATGTAATTACAAAAGATATGAGTATGCAAACCGTAATTTTGCGTCGCAGGTTCTTGGCGATAAAAAAAAGATATAGGAATGTGAGCAGGATGGCCGGGGCAGCCAGGTTTGGCTTCGTTTGTAAAGTAATAAATACCGAGACTGAATAAAAAACATAGTTAAGAGGTTCTGTTGGGTGTTTATATAAGAACCACGCTGAAGAAAGCAGCAGGATGACAGATGCGCTTGTCATTCCATTGTGCCATAGAAAAGAAGTTGGCATCCAGCATACGATTTGAACGTAAAGTGAGA
>JAJYOH010000284.1 GCA_021796315.1 Chloroflexota bacterium | reverse complement strand
GCTTGAATCTGTTCGTTCCCGTCTGGAGATGCGGACTGAATCCGAGGCGGGCCCGGCCAAGACCATAAATCAGACACCTCCACAAATTACAGATGATTCACAATCCGTTCCCCCCGCGCTGGTCTCTTTGCGCAAAGCTTTCAATCTTTCTCCATTCGAGCGGGATGTATTGCTGCTGTGTGCAGGGATTGAACTCGATTCTCGTTTCCTGACATTATGCGCCGATGCACAGAATGATCCTTCAAAAACATTCCCCACTTTCAGTCTGGCGCTGGCAAAGTTGGCCGATCCGCATTGGAGTGCGCTTTCTCCAATTGGGCCGCTGCGCTACTGGCGATTAGTCGAGGTTGGGACAGGGAACGCGATCACTCAAAATCCGCTGCGGATCGATGAGTTCATTTTGCATTATCTGACCGGTACATCCTATTTCGATGAGCGGCTGGCTGGATACTTCCAGCGTTTGAATGCCGACAGTACAGAGTCGGTCTCTTCACACGAGAACATGGCCGGGCAGATCGCGGAGAGTTGGTCGCATCACGCTCGTGCGCAAGAACAACTGCCAATTATTCAACTATGCGGTAACGAGCTCTCTGCCCAGCGAAATATTGCATCTTCCGCTTGCGCACGGCTTGGAATGAATCTCATGTTGATGTCGGCCCATGATATTCCTGCCAATCCCTTGGAGTGCGAATCGCTCAAACGCCTGTGGGAGCGCGAGTCCGTATTGGGAGGCAACGCGCTCTATCTTGAATGTGAGGATGGAGAAACGGACCATGAGCGGAACGTATCCCTGCAACGCTGGATCGAGATGGCTGATTATCCGCTCATCGTCTCCAGCCGGGAGCGCAAAGTTTTAGGACTCAGGCGGGTCGTTTCGTTCGATGTGAAAAAACCAACGGCGGTGGAACAACGTCAGGTTTGGAAAACGGCTCTCGGCGCGGAAACAGCAATACAGCTCAATGGGCGCGTGGAAGCGCTGGTGTCTCAATTCAACCTGGACTCCAAAACGATTCACATGATCGTAAATGAAGCTCTTCAACATCAAACATCATCGCCAGACGAATTGGCGCAGATGCTTTGGAAGTCATCCAGCAGTCATGCACATCCAAACTTGGGCGATTTGGCGCAGCGCATTCAACCCATGTCGCGGTGGGATGACCTGGTGTTGCCGGGGACTCAATTCCAAACCTTGCAGGATATCGCCCGCCAGATTCGCCAGCGCCTGAAAGTTTATGAGACCTGGGGCTTTGCAAGTAAGAGCGCTCGAGGGCTTGGAATCAGCGCACTCTTTGCGGGTGTCAGCGGAACGGGCAAAACAATGGCGGCTGAAGTGCTGGCAAACGAACTTGGTTTGGAGTTGTATCGAATCGATTTGAGTCAGGTCATCAGCAAATATATTGGCGAGACCGAAAAAAACCTGCGGCGCGTATTCGATGCCGCAGAAGAGAGCAACGCCATTTTATTATTCGATGAGGCAGATGCCCTGTTCGGAAAACGCAGTGAAGTAAAAGACAGCCACGATCGTTATGCCAACGTGGAAATCAGTTATCTTTTGCAGCGGATGGAAACATATCGCGGCCTTGCCATTTTGACAACCAACATGAAGGATGCGCTTGATCAAGCCTTCCTGCGACGCATTCGTTTCGTCGTGCAATTTCCTTTTCCTGATACGTTCCAACGCGCCGAGATTTGGAAGCGTGTTTTCCCGTCTCAAACGCCGACAGAGAATTTATATGCTGGCCGTTTGGCAAAGTTAAATATTACCGGCGGGAATATTCGTAATATCGCTTTACATGCGGCCTTTCTTGCTGCTGATTCCAATGAACCGGTGCGCATGGATCATTTGCTGCGCGCGGCGCGAGTCGAATTCGCCAAACTTGAAATGCCTTTAACGGAATCAGAGATCGGGGGCTGGGCATGAGGAGGGAACGGCGTGCGGCCAACGTCCGGAAGATGAAGCGGGATGTCCGAAGTCTCGAGGTGCAGATCGATGAGCTGGTCCTGCATGGTTTTCCCGTTGCCGACCGTTACATCATCGGCGATGCGCTCACGCATGAACTAAGTCAATTGTTCGAAAACAATGAAGTTGACATCTCATCAACCAGGGAGACGCATGTCCCCCTGCTTAATGCTGGACGAATCTTTGTTCCATCCAATGCAAGACCGACCCTAATTGGCGTGCAGGTTGCAAAAGCCGTGCATGGAAGTTTGAATACGGGCGACGCGAGAGGCCGGAGATGAAGGCGTCTATTCAGACTCAGGCTATCCCTGCGTTGAAGCCAGTAATTTTACACAGCAATTTTTTGCAGCGTTGCACCGCCACGACAGAATGCGATGACTGCCGCAAGAAAAGGCTGGGGCTCGTTCAGCGATTCGCCACTGGGACACAAGCGCCGGGTGCTGCTCCTGCAATCGTCCATGATGTGCTGCGTTCACCGGGTCAATCTTTGAATGCGGCAACGCGTGCTTTTATGGAACCGCGCTTCGGCCATGACTTTAGCCGGGTGCGCGTCCATGTTGATGATCGCGCCAGTGAGTCTGCACGCGCTGTTAATGCCCTGGCTTATACGGTCGGGCAAAATATAGTATTTGCGGCGGGACAATACGCGCCATACTCGCGCGATGGACAAAGGCTCATCGCCCACGAATTGACTCACACGATCCAACAAACCCGGCATGGAACAAGTTCGTCGAATTTTTTTCAGTTGGTTGTTGGCGATGCTCTGAGTCCGGCAGAACAGGAAAGCGAATCCATGGCAAATGCGGTCATGAATTCGTCCTCGTCCCAACCATTGCCTGCTACAAACGTCGCGCTTCCTGGGGGAGATTCTCTGGCGCTGCAAAGAAAGGTCAGTCCCGAGTTGCCCACCATCAAACAACTGTTGAAAAAAAATGATGTCGCGACGAAAGACACACATCAGATATTGGGAATATTCAAGGGGTTATCGGATGATGATTTGCGCGACACCGTCAGGGCTTTGGACTTGGAGAATCGCGACTATATTGAAAACTTCCTGATCAACATCAGCGAAAGCGACAAGAGCAATGAACTTGACGCCTTGCGTCGAATCAAGAATGCGCGCGTATGGAGGGTTGAGAATACAACCACTGATCCCAAGACGAAGGCTGAGACCACGGTAACCACCGAGGTCACGGGTTCATGTTCGCCGGACCAATTTCAAAAAATATATCAGGCGTCTGTGACTGGCATAGGATGGCTCGATACAACTGTCAGCCGGCTGGACGCATATATCAAGTCTCCCGCCGATTCGAAAAACGCCGATGTAGCCAGTGCGTTAGACCTGCATTTTCACAGCAAGGCAGACGATGTGGTCAAGCATATTCGAGCGCGCCTTGATCACATCCGCAAGGACATGAGCGGCCTCAAAACACTACGAATCGAATGCCATGGAGTATGGGATAAGGAATGTAATGATGCGGGTGCATATGTAGGCAACGATTTCGAGATGGTTGTCTTTTGTTCAAATTACTTTAACAACAATGCGCTCTGGCAGGCGGAGGCGGTCATCCACGAAATGGCGCACACGCAGGTGGGAGGCGCTCATATCACAGACCGGGCTTATCAGTCCGACCGCCTGTTGGTGATGCTTTCCACTGCCGATGCGCTGACAAACGCCGAGTCCTACGGGTTGTTTGTCCAGCAATTGGGAACCGGAAAGGTGGTTACCTCCACTGCTCCAAAAGACACCCAGGAAGATTGTCCCAGGGATTGGTGGGATCTGCTCCAAAAAGCTGTTGCGCTGGCGCAACGCTGGAATCGCAACCTGCAAGTAACTCTCGATGCCCTGAACCCGAGCACACTTAAACCATCGTCCACAACTGTCACGTATTTGGGCGGCGCAACTCAAGGAGATGTTGACAAGGCGAAGAAGGCAGTTGACCGCCTGGCCAACAAGCTCAAGTCGCCGATCGATTTTGAGTGTGAACCTGGCGGCGGCGGGCGCTGCGACAAGTACGCGACCTACTGGTATTTCACAGGTGATTTCCATATCTGCCCCTCCTGGAAAAATCAGGGCGCCGAAGATGCCCGCGTCGAGTCGCTGCTTGCCGGACTGTACGGCTACATCGGCGACGTTGACGATGAGACACGGCGACAGCATTATGCCCAGTTTGCGAAGGAAAACAACGCAGGCTGGGAGTCCACCACGCTGACGAATGTATTGGGCAGTAAGGCATGGACGTCCGATGAAATCGGCATCGATGTTACACAGGAAGTGCCAAGACTTGCAAAATACATTTATTCAGAAAACGCCAAAGTGCATGAACGCGTCTCGAACGATCTGCCAATTTATCAGGCATCATCACCTGGAGCCGCTTCGCTTCCTTACAAGGTCGATGCGCTCTTCATTTTAGAAGAAAATAATCCAAGACCTGCGCCGTTCACACCGCCGTTGTTGAGCGCCGGGTTCGAATTCATTGCCCCTGTCGGCGGCTTCAAAAAGAGTTATAGCGATTCTCGCCCTGTTTACTCACGGTCAGGCAATATTCCGCAAACAAAGTTACCTGCTCCATTCAGTTTCAACTTTAACAATAACGGATCATTCCACATGAAATTCCAGCTGGACGATCCCGATACAAAGGTCACGCGCATTTATGACGATACGATCCAGATAAAAGTGACTTAGGCACAAACAACTTGATTTCCATTCGTAGTTGTGCCTAGAAAGGTTTTATGTCGACATTCCCCGGTTCTCCTCGCACTCTCAAAGGCGGCATCGTTTTGATCGATCCCGATGCCTGGACAATCCAGCGTATTATCGTTCTGCAATACAACCCGGATACGTTGACGCGAACGCTTCAGCCCAAGACTGTGCCGACTGCATCAGAAGGTGGTGACCGGACAGAAGTTGTAAGGCTGAAAGGGCCGCCAGTTGAAACGATCAAGCTGGAGGCGGAGATCGACGCGACGGACCAATTGGAGATGGGCGACTCAACCGTCACACAAGTGGGTCTTCATCCGCAGTTGGCCGCGTTGGAGTTGATCGTTTATCCGACCAGCGCACAATTGCAAGCCAATAATTCCATGGAGCAATCGGGCACGTTGGAGATCGCGCCCATGCAGGCGCCTCTTCCGCTTTTCATCTGGAGCAAGAACCGCATCCTGCCTGTGCGGCTGACGGAATTCAGCATCACCGAGGAAGCTTTCGACACCGCGTTGAATCCCATTCGGGCCAAAGTCAGTTTGGGAATGCGTGTCTTGAGTGTGGATGATTTGGGTTTCGCTCAAAAAGGCGGCAGCCTGTTCATGATCTATCAACAACAAAAGGAAGTATTAGCCGCCATGAGTCAAGGCGGCACATTATCGAACCTGGGGATCGGAGGTATTCCATGAGCGATCCGATTCAAAGTTTATTGGGACTCGGTGTAGTCAAGTCCAATCCATTCCCGCCCAACAGTCGTTATAGCAACATTCAAACGGCTATATTAACAACGCTCAACGGTCAGGTTGTTTATCTGCGCCGACGCTTTGTACCATCGCCGGACCAATTTGCTTTGCTTCAAGAGTACACCGTCACTCAAGGCGACCGGCTTGATAATCTTGCTGCGCGTTTGATCGGCGATCCCGAATTATTCTGGCAATTGTGTGACTCGAATGGCGCCATGCAGCCAGAAGAACTGACTGAAACGATCGGGCGCAAATTACGCATCACCTTGCCGCAAGGAATTCCGGGAGGGCTGGGTGATTAAGGGAATCAATCTCACCTTGATGATCGGGCCGGGTGTGCCAGCCCCGGTTCCGCAAGAGGCGTTGGACGCGTTGACCAATGTGGAGATCACCGTTGCGTCTGGCCGCGCCAGTGGATTCCAATTGGCCTTTTCGATCAGCACTCATTCACCAATTCAGACTTTCTTGTTATTGGCTGGCGGCGGAAGCCTGCCTCCGCTTATGCGCGTCATCCTGATCGCAACGATCAACGGAACTCCCAATGTGTTGATGGACGGCGTCATAACGAACGTTGAAGTGTCGCCGGGCATCGACAAAGGCCATACAACGCTGACCATCACCGGCGAAGACCTGACCGCCGTGATGAACTGGATTGACTTCAGCGGTTTTCCATTCCCAGCCATGCCTGCCGAAGCGCGCGTTCTGACGATCATCGCAAAATATTCTTTCCTCGGCATTATCCCGATGGTCATTCCATCCATCTTGCTCGATGTGCCCATTCCGGTTCAGGAAATTCCGCGTCAACAAGGCAAAGACCTCGAGTACATCAAGTCACTGGCCGATCGCGTTGGTTATGTTTTTTATCTTGACCCCGGCCCATTACCTGGCACGAACACAGCCTATTGGGGGCCGGAAATAAAAGTCGGCATGCCGCAGCCTGCCCTCAATACGAACATGGATGCTTTTACAAATGTGGAATCGCTGACCTTCAGTCTCGATGCAGAAAAGAAGCGCCTGCCTGTTTTGATGATCCAGGAACCGATCTCCAAAGCGCCGATTCCGATTCCAGTTCCGGATGTCACTCCGCTCAATCCGCCCCTCGGCCTGATCCCGCCAATTCCAAAGCACATCGACTTCATCTCTGAAACCGCCAACCTCAATCCGATCCAGGCCGCGATCATCGGACTCACAAAGGCAGCAAAATCATCTGATGCAGTTTTTGGCTCAGGCTCTTTGGATGTTCTGCGTTACGGACAAATTCTGAAAGCGCGTCAACTGGTCGGCGTGCGCGGCGCAGGCATGGCGTTCGACGGTCTTTACTATGTGACCGAAGTCAAGCACAAGATCAAACGCGGCGAATACAAACAGGAATTCAAGCTGGCGCGCAATGGTTTGGTTTCCACATTGCCAGCGGTCCCGGCTTAATGGTTGGAGGCATCCATGCCCGCAGATATTCAGGCAAACCTTGCCGTAGAAACTCAGATCGCCAAACGATATTACGGAAAATATCGCGGCACGGTGATCAACAACATCGACCCGATGCAGATGGGACGCATCCAAGCGATGGTGCCGGATGTTTCCAGCGCGATCCCAACCAGTTGGGCAATGCCATGCGTACCCGTCGGTGGAATCCAAATGGGGATGTATATCGTCCCTCCGATCGGCGCGGGAGTGTGGATGGAGTTCGAACATGGCGATCCTGATTTCCCGATTTGGACGGGTTCATTTTGGGGAAGCGCCGCAGAAGTGCCAGTGTTGGCTTTGGCTGGCAATCCGGCAAGCCCAAGTATTGTTTTGCAGACCACCGCGCAAAACACACTCTCCATCAGTGACATGCCCGGTCCGACCGGCGGCTTCCTGCTGAAGTCCACTGCCGGAGCAATGATCATGATCAATGAACTTGGTATCACCATCAGCAATGGTCAAGGCGCCATCATCACCATGATGGGACCGACTGTGGATATCAACGCCGGTGCGTTGACGATTGTGTGAATCAATATGCCTGGCCCACTACTAACTACTGGTTCTATGATCACATGCACTCATGGTGGGATGGCGCAAGCCACTGCGCCCAATCCGCGCGTAATGGCAGTTGGAATGCCCATCGTGACCATGGCCGCTCCACATGCAATTGCCGGATGTGTGTTCAATATTT
>JAJYOH010000283.1 GCA_021796315.1 Chloroflexota bacterium | reverse complement strand
GTCGCGTTGTATGTTGCGGACGCGCGCAGTATGGGTGTGCCAGTTTTGCCTCCCGACATCAACGCCTCGGGCTGGGATTTTGAGATCGAAGATATCGATAACAAACCACAAATTCGCTTTGGATTCGGTGCGGTGAAAAATGTCGGTCAGGGCGCTGTGGAAGTCATTGTTGAAGAACGAAAGAAGAACAGCAAATTCAACGATCTCAACGACTTTGCGCGCCGCGTGGATTTGCGTTCGGTTGGGAAGCGCGGACTCGAATGTTTGATCAAGGTCGGCGCGATGGATGCTTTTGGCAATCGCGCCGCGTTGCTCGCGTCGCTGGATCGCATCACCGCCATCAGCAGCAATCATTTTCGCGCGGCCGAAGCGGGACAACTTAGTCTGTTCGGCGCGGCAACAGGAGTGACTGAAACCATCACGTTGCCCGACGTCAATAATGTTGATAAGCGCGAGATGCTCAACTGGGAACGCGAGCTGATCGGCCTTTATATTTCAGATCATCCGCTCACACCGTTCCAGGCAAACCTGACGCAGATCGTCACGCATTTCTCCGGTCAATTGAATGAGACGCAGAATCAGGAAAAGATTCGCGTGGCCGGCCTCGTCACCAGCCTCCGCCCATACATGACCAAGACCAATAAGCCGATGGGCTTTGTCACGCTCGAAGATATTCAAGGCAACATTGAACTCGTGCTCTTCCCGCGCACGTGGACACAATATCAGGGCATGTTGGCGGTTGGACAAATCATCATCGTCGAAGGCAAAGCGGATACCGGAAGCACGCCGCCAAAAGTTTTGGTGGACGCGATCAAGACCGAGATGAAGGTGATTGAATCAGCTGATCACGTTTACTCTTCGAGTGCGATGTCGACTGCGGCTGCGCCTCCGCTCAGCACGACTGTAACGCCGCCTCTTTCCAAACGAGTCACGGCTCCCGCTTCAAAAGCTGTGACGCGTCCCGCGCCGCAACCCGTCAAACCTGCGCCGAGACTCGTCCCTGCAAAACAAGTTGCAGAGAAACCAGTGGCTTATGCGGCAAAGTCCTCTCCCAAAAACGATGTCGAATGGGACGATAATTCCATGCCGCCTCCGCCAGATAATTTCCCTGAAGATTGGCAGCCATCCTTCGAGGAAGAGATTATTGCGTCGAGACCGGAGCCGGAGCTTGATAACAAGCCCGTCGAGCCGCGCAAAGATTTAGCGGAATCAGTCGAAGCTGAATCAGAAGTCGAAGAACGCGAGCCGATTGATGCTGAGCCGAGTCGAAGCACAAGAGAAGAAGCGGCACTTCAGTCCCCCTCTGCACTCCCCCCATTTTCGGGAAAAATGGGAGGAGACGGAGATGGGCTTGAATCGCAGATTCCGCCGTCGTTGTACGTCCCGCTCGTCAAGGAAGAAAAAGATCAGGACCATCCGCCGAAACAAATCACGGTGCTGCTGCGCTCGACCGGCGACAAGGGCCACGATAAGCGCCGCATCAAAACCATTTACGGCACGCTGATTTCATATCACGGCCGCGACAAGTTTTCGTTCCACATTTTTGAGAACGGCAAGGGACATTTGATTGATTTCCCCGGCGATACGACGCGCATCTGCCCCGAAATGTTGGCGCGCTTGGGTAAGTTGATCGGCGAGGAAAGTTGGCGCGTAGAGGAAATTACGTTCCAGTAAATCTATTGGGGTGGCGGATTATGCCTGATTCCGAAAACAGTTATAAAGCATTTTTTAGCTACGTACGTCAAAACGATCAGCATGATGGCAGAAAGCTTTCAGCTTTACGAAGGTTGATAGAAATGGAAGTATGGGCGCAAACCGCTGAAAGCTTCGAACTTTTCCAAGATCAGGATGATATCGAATGGGGTGAAGACTGGCAAAAACGAATCAAGCAAGCCTTGGATAAAAGCAAATTCTTGATTGCGGTCATTACTCCAAGTTATCTAAGAAGCGAAGCGTGTCGTTTTGAATTTGAATCCTTCATGTGTAAAAAGAAAGAAATCGGAGAGGATAATCTAATACTGCCTCTTTTATATATCGAGACGCCAGAACTTGAAAATCCGAAAGAGTTTATAGCGGCTGAAATTGCAAAAAGAGAATGGGTAGACTGGAGAGACCTTCGTTTTGCTGGACTAGAATCCGTTAAAGTAAAAAAGAAAGTGGCATCGCTAGCAATAAGAATTCGTGATTTGATTGCTAGAGAGAAAGTCATCGATATTCACAGGAGCAACATTTCTATTCCCAACTCAGTATCGACTATTTGGAATGAACAATGGCAACCATCATTTGAAATGGCCAAAGTCGCAATGCAGCCTCTATCAAAGATGAATGACAAAGAGCGCCTTATTCCACCATCATTGTATGTTCCACTCATAAAAGATGAAGGCGAAGGACGTGTACCTCAACTAATTACTATTGTATTGCGACCAACTAAAAATCCTGAAAAGGACCGACACCGTATCAAAACTGTTTACGGAACACTGATTTCCTTTCGAGGTAGGGACCTCTTCTCATTCCAAATATTTAGCGAAGGCAAAAGTTATCTAATTGATTTTCCACATGACAAGACTCGTATTAGCCCAGAGTTGCTTTCACGTCTGAAGAAATTGCTAGGGGAGGAGACTTGGCACATTGGAGAAATCACTTATAAGTAGCCAACGGATAGTTTATGAATGTTAGCGTTTGCCCAATTGCCATTGTCGAAGCATCTGTTGAATGAATTCTTTTGGGCTATTCGCGTCATTCGTCCATTCGTGAAATTTGCGTTAGGCATTTCTCAACCACAAGCGAATTCCTTTTGCGTCTTTGAGTCTTCGTGGTAAATTAATTTACTATGTTTCAATTATCCGACCGATGGAAAACGTTATATCCTGATGCACATGCGGGCATGCTCGTTATGCGCGACGTGGTCAATCCTCCGCATCACGCTGAACTCGAAAAACGCAAAACCGCGCTGGAAGATGAACTCCGCTCGCGTTTTGCGGGACAGGATCGTGCCGCACTCCTGAGCCATCCGATTCTAAAAGCCTACGACGATTATTACCGTCAATTCAAAAAGACATATCACGTCCAGCTTCAACTCGAGTCGATTCTCTTCAAAGGAAAATCCATTCCGAGCGTAGCCGCGCTGGTCGAATGTATGTTCATGGCTGAAATGGACAATCTGCTTTTGACCGCCGGGCACGATCTGGACTCTGTCCACCTCCCAATGACGCTGGACGCGGCAACCGGAACGGAAAGCTATATTTTGTTGCGCGGCGAACCGCAAACGCCAAAAGCAAATGACATGATGATTCGTGACAGCGAAGGAATCATCTCGAGCATCGTCTACGGCCCCGATCAGCGGACGCAAATTACACCGTCCACGCGTAACGCGGTTTTCACAACATATGCGCCGACCGGAATCAGTGAAGAAGTTGTCATGCATCATTTGCAAGAAATACAGCGAAATGTTGAACTTATCGCACCAAATGCAAAGATTGAGTTGTTGAAAGTTTTTAGCGCACTCGAATAAAAAAGATTGCTGCGTGGCGCCACTCGCAATGACATTGTAAAAAAGGAAAAAAACATGGCTCATCCGTTAGTTGACCAACTCCGTTTTACGCGCAGCGAATGGCTGCGTGGACTCGATGGCGTGTCCGAAGAAGATGCGGCGCGTCATTTCGGCCCGATGAACTGCATCAGTTGGACAGTCGGACATTTGGCATGGCAGGAACAACGCTATTGGTTAAGCTATGCAATGGGCAAGATGCCTTACCCAAAAGTGGATGAAGAATTTGCATACGGTGCGCCGATGAGCACTCCTTCGTTCAAGGAAACGCTTGATGCGTGGCACGCAATCACAAAAGCCGTTGATCCCTTCCTAGACGCGCTCACAACCGAAGGCCTATCAGCAGATCTTTTGCGCCAGGGAAAATCCGTTGGTCAAAGCGTCGGCTCGGCCATGCGTCGCATGACGTATCACTACTGGTATCACATCGGAGAAATCCAGGCCATCCGTCAGATGCTGGGAAATTCAAATTTGCCGGAATACGTTGGCGACATCGAAATCAAAGCGCCATACAGACCCGAATAGAATCGCGAAGACAAAAATCCATATTGTTTCCAGTCAACGCCGCCCGCTGACGACTCAAAGTCGGCGGGATTTTCTTGCTCAAAAACGTTATCAAAATCCCAAATCAATGATATATATTGAAAAACTTTGCAGGTACTGAAAGGAAATTTAGCGAATGGAAAATGCGCCTCAATACTGGGGACTCTCCTCCTGTATTGACCTTTACGAATGTGATCTTGGCCTGATGAAAGACGCGGATGCAATCCGCGAGTTTGTAAAACAGTTGTGCGATCTGATAAAAATGAAACGTTACGGTGAAACACAAGTTGTGCATTTTGGCGACGACCCGCGCGTGAACGGATTCAGCATGACGCAACTGATTGAGACTTCGCTCGTGTCTGCCCATTTTGCGGAAGCCAGCTGTGCGATCTATCTCGACGTGTTCAGTTGTGCGCCGTATGAACCAAAGCAAGTTGCAGAATTTGCATTGAAGTATTTCAGAGGCAAACGCTATAGTCTGCGCACGGTCGAACGAAAATAAAATCGAGACGCCCTTCGGGGCGTCTTTTTGTTCATAATGGGGTTTCTATAAGCGACACCTTTCCCTGGAGAATTCAATGAACAGCATCATCGCTACCATCATCACATTTGCCATCGCCCTCGGATTTTTGCGCCTGATGGATTTCTTTGCCCATCGCGGCTGGATCGAAGCCCGCCTCAGCCGCAAACTGATTCATATCGGCACCGGTCCGATCTTTGTCTTGTGCTGGCTGCTTTTCCCGAACGATCCCGCGTCCCGATGGCTGGCCGCGCTCGTCCCGTTCATGATCGTTGCTCAGTTTGCGTTGGTTGGCCTCGGCATTATCAAAGACGACGCCGCGGTGCAAGCCATGTCGCGCACTGGCGACCGCCGCGAGATTTTGCGCGGCCCGCTATATTATGGAATCGTCTTCGTTTTGCTGACTCTCATCTACTGGAAAGATTCCCCCATTGGCATGACCGCGTTGATGTTGATGTGCGGCGGCGATGGCTTGGCCGACATTATCGGTCGCCGCGTCACTTCGCCCTCGATTCCGTGGAGCCGCCAAAAGTCCCTGGCCGGATCGGTGAGCGTGTTCCTCGGCGGCTGGCTGATAACCGTCCTGATTCTTTTCATCTACGTTTCAGCAGGAATCTTTACAAAGTCATTTATCAGTTATTTGCTGCCGGTTACTATCATCGCGTTCGTTGGTGCACTCGTCGAGTCCCTGCCATTTAAGGATGTGGATAACATCACTGTCACGCTGGCAGCGGTCATTGTCGGGATATTTGTTTTTTAGCATTTGGCCCATTCCAAAAGATTGCTCCGGCTATGCCCATTCGCACAAAAGGTACTGTAGCTAGAGAGTATCTAAATATAGAATGATATAAAATGGAGAGATGAAATGTCCGAAGTGTAAATCAACCAAGCGACAAGTAAAGAATGGTTTGAATCCATCTGGCAGTCAGAAGTATCGTTGCAATGAATGCCAGACCGTCTACACGCCAGAGCCAGCACCGAACGGTTATCCCAAGGAGACGCGCCTGCTTGCCGTGCGCATGTATGTGGAAGGCACCAGTTACAATGCGATTGCCCGGATTTTGAAGGTCAATCCACAGAGCGTGGTTAATTGGGTCAAAGCCTGCACCGCCCGTTTGCCCGCTGCTCCGTTCCCAGCCGACCCAAAATAGCCGAATTGGATGAACTGTACACCTTCATTGGCAAGAAAAAAACGAAGTCTACCTGCTAACGGTTGTGGATCGGGCTACCCGATGTGTGCTCAGTTGGGATGTGGTTCCCGAGCGGACTTCCGAAGCGATGCAGGCTTGCTTGGACCGGGCACCTCAAGCCAGGCAATACTATAGTGATGCATTTTCAGTCTACGACACCTTGTATTACGGAGCTCCCTACGAAATGCGAACCGATAAGCGGGAAACCTACTCGGTAGAAGCCGTGAATGCTGACTTGCGCCATTACCTGAAGCGCTTGGCAAGAAAATCACGCTGCTTCTCTCGACGCATGCAATCGCTGGTCGAAAACCTTCGTTTGTTCGCCTATTGCTATAACCACCGCCAGTTAGCCAAACGTCAATTCCCAAAATACTCCTTCCACTTGGTCGACTTCGTATCACTTCACGTTTAGATACTCTCTAACATGAAAACTGCAACAAGATAGGTTACATTTCTAAAGCGAAAAGCTGCAACCACATCGGTTACACATTCTACCCTCAGAACCACGAGGAGTAGAAATGAAAACGAAGGTTGCTCTACGGAAGGAAGCCGTACGTTTACATTTACAAGGCATACCCAAAACCGAAATTGCCAGGCGAATGAAGAAGTCGCGACGCTGGGTCTATCGTTGGATCACTCGCTATGATCGTCAACCAGGCGCCAAGAGTTTGGAAGACGGTTCTCGTGCGCCCAAGCACAGGAAGGAGACCTATCCACAGAAAATCAAAGACATGGCGATCCAATCGCGCCGAGCCAGAAAAGCTGGACATCGCAAGTATCCGTATGCGCTGGTGAGCGCAGAAGCGATCTACTACGAATTGCGCGAGTTAGGTGTAACGCCTTTGCCGCCAGCTCGCACCATTCATTTCTGGTTGAAGCAGGCAGACGAGATTGACCCGCGGCGAAAGCCGTACAAGGAAGCGAACCTGACGTATCCTGTTCTTGCCTGCCAAGCCGTCAACGATGTTCACGAGTTGGATTTGAAGGGTCCGTTCTACTTGCAGGACAACTCGCAGAAATATTACTTGATTGTCGTGCGCGACGTGTTCGGCAAGAAAGTGGCGCTGCGAGTGCTGAAAGAGAAGGAGATGGAGCGGATCATTGATTTTTTGGTAGAAACCTGGCAGGAAATCGGACTGCCCAAATTTCTGCAAATGGACAACGGCTTGGAGTTTCGCGGTAGCAATGCTTATCCGCGCTCGTTGAGCAGGTTAGTGCGTGTGTGTTTGGATGTCAATGTGCAACCTGTTTTTATTCCAACCAGTGAACCGTGGCACAATGGCGTCATCGAAAACTTGAATGGTCTCATTCAACGTCTGTTTCTAAAAGCCAAGACCTTCAGGAACGAAAAGCAGTTGTTCAAGGAAGCACAGAAACTGGAAACCAGCATCAATACCACTCATCGTCTGCCTGCCTTGGATGGAAAAACACCCAACGAGTTTGCAGCCAAAGCTTTGCCTCATTTTCTGCGTTCAGCCTACCCCTGGCACAAACGCAATCTTCAATTGGTAAAGGGCAAAGTGACTTTTATCCGTTTGGTGCGCAAAAGCGGACGAATTACATTGACCGCAGACGATAAATTCCAGGTTGGCAAGAAATACAAATGGCAATATGTTCAAGCCATTGTCAATGTCCAGAAAAAGCGGCTTGATTTTTTCTCGATGGGTAAACGAATCAAGTCAGTTGCCTATCCATAATTTCAGCGTAAACCGTAACCCATGTCATTGCAGTTCTTCACATTAGGATCAGGTGTAACCTATGTCATTGCAGTTCACAA
>JAJYOH010000282.1 GCA_021796315.1 Chloroflexota bacterium | reverse complement strand
AATGCGAAGACGCAAAGTTCTTATTACCTTTGCGTCTTCGCATTTTGCGTTTTGCATCTTTGCGTTTTACTTATCCACTTTGATCTCCCGCCATCCGCCGTTCTCGGGTATCAAATCCCAAACCTTTTCGATGGGCAAGTTGTGATAATGTGTCAGCAGGCAGGCAATCGCGAACCCATGAGAAACAACGGCCACAGTTTCGCCGGAATGCTTTCGACGTATTTCTTCAATCGCGGCCACGACGCGTTCCATCACCTGCAAGGCTGTTTCTCCGCCGGGCGGCGCTACCGACATTGGGTCCGTCATCCGTAGCTGAAATGCTTCCTTATATCTCGCCTGAATTTCGGAAACGAGCAATCCCTGCCATTTGCCCTGATGAATTTCACGCAAACGCACATCGAATTGCACCTTTAATTTGGTGACAGACGCCAGCGCTTCAGCTGTCTTGCGTGCACGCGAGAGATCGCTTGAATAAATGGCGGCAAATTTTATTCCGGTCAAAGCACGCGCGGTCTGGATAGCTTGCTCACGTCCGCGTTCATTTAGCGGGACATCGGCCTGTCCCTGCCAGCGGCCCTCAATATTCCAGTCGGTCTCCCCGTGCCGGATCAGAATGAAGCGTGTCACTTTCTGATTCGCTCCCGATACTCTGGCAGTTCCAGCATAGGGGGCCGCTCCCGTTCAGCGATCTCCTCGACATCCAGAAAAAAGCGTCCCGGTTCATAGCGGATCAGTTTCATGGTTTTGTTAACTTCTTCCAGCGCGTTCCATCCATAGCGCCGTTCCAATTTATGGATTACCGTTTGGATGATCGCAAATGACATTTTGCTCAACGCCTCCAGCGGCTGGTTATGATGAATGCGTTCCTGTAAATCAATCTGCGCTATCGCTCCCAATCCAAATTTTTCAAGAACGTCGATCAACAGACCGATCTCCACGCCATAGCCGGTCGAGAAGGGCAACTGCTCGAGCGCTGTACGCCGACCGCCGTATTCACCGGAGAGCGGCTGGATAACGCCGGAGAGTTCCGGATAAAAAAGGTTGATCAATGGCCGAGCCGTGAGTTCCGTTACCCGTCCGCCACCTCCCGCCTGCATTTTATTATCCACTTTAAGCGGACGGCGATAAAAGCCCTTGACGAATTGAATCTCCGGGCTGACGAGTAAAGGACCAAGCAATCCATAAACAAAATGCGGCTGGATATTAACAATGTCAGTGTCAAGCCAAATGATGATGTCGCCGCGTGTGAGATATAAACTTTTCCAAAGCGCATCGCCCTTCCCTTGCCGCGCGCCATACTGAGGCAAAGTAGATTGGTGGATATGCACCGGCACACCCAGGCTCGATGCAATCTCGCGCGTCCGGTCTGTAGAATCAGAATCGATCAGGATGATCTCATCCAGCAAAGGCACATTGTCCATCAATGTTTGTTTGACGGTCCTGATCACATTCCCGACAGTTTCTTCTTCATTAAGCGCCGGCAGCGCCAGGCTGATCGAGAGATTTTGCTTGCGTTTCAAATCGAGCAAATATTCCAAGTCGTCGAATTCATCGGTGTGGTACGTGTTTTCCGCAAACCACTTGTCCACCAGCACGGATATGGCTGTCTGGCTTGACTCTTCACTGGTCAAATTAACCGGCATCGGACGCTTGGTCTTGATAACGATCACGCCGACTTTGCTCTCATGCAGGATACGATCAGCTACCGGGCCAATGGAATCCAACTTGTGCGCTGATTGAGCCGTGGCCCCCATCACAACCAGGTCAAATTGACGCGAAGCAGCCAGGATGGCATCGGCGGGATCATCAGTGACGATTTCCCGGCGTGTGACCTCCGGCAGGCTGTTCAAGACCCGATCGATTCCGCGAAAGGGTGCGTCCTGTATTTCCGCATTGGCAGGCGTAATATGAAGCGAAGTCAGGCTTGCTCGATTAGCGCGAACTGTGGAGAGCGACAGGCGCAAAGCCAACTCAGCATACGGCCCGCCTCGCATTGGGATCAAGACACGTTTTGGCTGAGGAGGAATAGGGCCGCTGAAAACCGCAATGTCGCACGGCGGATGAGCAAAGACCTCGGCGGGTGTGGTTTGCAAAGCATTAAACTGACTGGGCCATTCGAGCAGTAGCAGATCAGGATCTTCCTGCTCAACGGCTTCAACCAATTCATTCCAAGGAGTATGCGAAACGCGCACATGCTCACGGACGCGGATCCGTTCTTCATTTTTCAAGCCCTGTAAGACCTTACGCACCTGTCTGGCAGGCAAAGCAGCCGCGCTGAGGGAATTGCCTTCGGGAATATGGACTATTCCCACCACCACAATATGGCCGCCACTGGAAATGGCGCGCGCAACGGCCAGCGCCGATTCGCTCTGACAGCCGTGAATAACCGGCACCAGGATCTTTCGGAACAATGTAGATGAACGAGTTTTTTTCATAGATTATCGGCTTTCCAATAAAGGAGCAATTATGTTCATATAAATACCTTCCCAGGTGTAATTCATTCGGACACGTGCGCGCAACTTAAAACTTAACAGAGAATCCAAATGATTAATAATGAGGGCCGCGACTTCTTCAGGTTCGGCATCAGGTGAAAAATATAAAGCATCCTCGCCGCCCAATTTACGCAAGGGTTCGATATCGGAACAGAAAACGGGAATGCCAGCCAGCCCTGCTTCCAGAATGGGAATGCCGAATCCCTCCTCGCGGCTGGGCATGAATAAGGCATCGGCGAGGCGATAAAAATCGGCAATGACCGCATCCGGCAGATATTGATCCGTTAATTCGGCCAGGAAGTGAGCCGACCCGATCAAACCAAGTTCGGCGCGTAAGGCGGTCAGGCGTTCGAAATATTCGATGTTAGCCGGATTATGCGGCCCAAGCGGGCCGGTGACAACCAATGCCGCGCGCGGATTTTGTTTTCGAAGAACTGCCAGCACGCGCAAAGCCAGCTCGATATTTTTGCGCGGCGTGATGCGAACAGGCAAAAGCAAAAGCAGAGCCGCTTCAAACAAATTCAATTGCTTCACAAAATCCAACGTCTGAGTTTCCAGCTTGAGAAAACTGGCGGCGTCCACCCCATTCGGAACAACCATGATTTTCTCTGGCGGCAATCCCATTAATTCAGCCAACTCACGCTGACGCATTTCAGAAACGACCACTTGAGTTGCACCCGGCCAAGCAGTGCGTAATAAATCCCAGGGATAGCCATCATGCAATTCGGCGCGATAGCGCGGCGTTGTCCACGCGAGATCGTGATGCCAGATGATCAGATGCGGCTGGCGAGAAGTTTCAGAAAGTTTTCGGAGAGCGGCGGTCTGGGCGAGATTTTTATTTAATGAACAAACATTATGGGCGATGAGAATATCCGCGTCGGCGACAACTGCGCGAAGTTGGGATTCGATCCGCTCGACGAGTGTATCAAACTCTTTTGGCACGCGCCCCGCATCCAGGTCCGATTTGAGCGTTAGCACTTGCTCGTGACGCGAATTCAGCAATGGGATGGAAATGAATGGGATGTGCGCGTCCAGCTGTTCGCCGCGTCCCGCCACGATGCGGACCTGATGGCCGGCTTCCGTCATCAGGCGTGCGTGGTGTCCGAGAACGCTTTCCACTCCCCCAACAATTGGCGGCGCTGAGTAATGAAGCAGGACAATCTTTTTCACGGTGCTTTCTCCCGCGCGGCTTGAATGGCAAGATCAATAAAAACCGCTGACGACCAGCCAAAGGTGGAGGCGGCATTCGGCGGATTCTCTCCGCTCTCAGGATGATAATATTCGTAAATATCTTCCTGGCCGCAGATAAGTTCCAACGTGCGGCGGCGCAGTTCGCGGGCAAGGTCGGGATAGCCTGAACGCTGCAAGCCTTCGATCAGGAGATAATTCACATTGACCCAGGTTGGCCCGCGCCACATCTGGTTGGGGTTATATTTTGGATCGTCCATCGCAACGCTGGGAACCGGATAACGCGACCAGAATTGACGTTCATCGGTCAGATGAGCGACTAGACGGGCGGCGATGTGCGGCGGCATCTGACCTGTGATAAGCGGAAACAAATTGAAGGGCGTGCGAACGTTCACGCGTGACCCGTTGCGGGTTGCCCAAAAGAGGCCGTTTTCTGCATCCCAGGTAATATCTATTATGCGTTGCGCCATGGCTTGCGCGCGCTGCTGCCACATTTCCGCGTCCTCATCGGCGCCGATCGCGCGGGCAATTTTTGCCAGGCAATCCTGCTGGAGATAAAGATAGGTATTGAGGTCCGGCGACTCAACCGGCACGCCATCATCCCACAGCGGACTGTCGTCCAGGCCGGATGAGAATGGATGATGATATTCGCACAAGCCATTGCCATCCAGGTCGTTCTTTTCAAACCACCAATCATTCCAACGCACGATCGGCTCATAAATTTCATTCAAAAACTCGCGGTCGTTTCCCTGCTCATAAAGTTTCCAGGCGGCCCACGCCAGCAAAGGCGGCTTGGTCACATCTGCATCCACAGGAAAATTTAGATGGGTCACAGCGCCCTCATCGTGTACCGCATCGGGGATCATTCCGTCCTCACGCTGATGATCCAACAGGATGCGGATTTGATCCTGCGCCAGATGCATGTCAAGGTGACGATAAGCCAGTGCGTGAAAATAAGCATCCCACTGCCAGACACCTACATAATGGATCATTGAAGGAGTCATGGCCTCGCGCGTGGTGTAGAAGCGCGTCGAGATCAGGCCGGCGCGCATGATCCACCAGGCATAATAATATTGCGATTGATATTCTTCCGCCACTTGCGGCGCGGCGGCAAACCAGTCATGCCAGCGCCGGGCGGCGGCTTCAATGACATCATTCACATCAGGGATGTAGCGATTGAATCCCAGGCGAGGCGTAATATTCACCAGCACTGCCCTGCCCTCATCCGTCGCATCTACAAGCAAGCGGATTGCCTGATCTTCTTTGGCAACAGGGGTTGCGTCATTTTGAAGGATGCGTGCATTGGTTGTATAAGCGACGTTGCGGCGGATATCGCCTGTCAAACGCAGCACACCGCCGCGGCGATCAATTTGGGACTTATCGAGATTGGCATTAAATTTGATGCCGCATTGGGCAGATGGCAGGGCAAGCAATAGCGTTTCGGTGTCCACAAAGGTCAGGGTAAAGGTTCCGAGGCGGGTGGCGCAGTCTATGCGATGCGGATAAGTGGCCAGGTCAAGTTTGAGCGGATTGCCTTCGCCGTCGGTAAAGACCCACTGATCTATGAGCGGCGAACGCTGGCGATATGCGGAAAGCTGCCCTTCGCGCTTGAACCAGCGTTCCGCCAGGCGAACGGTGAGATGTTGATTGGTTTGAAAAACCATCAGCCGTGAGCCGCGCTCGCTAAAGGGAATCTGCCGCAGGTTGATACGATTTTTTAGCAGGTTAATATATGTTGAATTTATGTTCACAGATCTTCCTCGCCGAAACATTCCGCCAGCAGGGTTTGAAGGCGGCGTTCCAGCATGGTAAATGAGTAATGACACTTTGCCAGCTGATAATTATGTTCAGCCATCTCCAGCATTTGTTTCGGATCATCCAATACGTCGCGCGTGCACTGGACGGTATCATCGTCAATATATCCATCAAACTCGATCACGCGGAAACCTTTGGGCTTTATATCCGTGTCAAAGATGGAGTAATTATTGACTACAACCGGCCGCCGGAAATAAACCGCTTCGAGGAAGGCGTTGCCAAAGCCTTCAATATCGGATGGATAGGTGACCATATCGGCGTAAGGATACACGTCCCAGAGTGAATATACTTTGCGGCCATCCGGCAGTTGTCCGCGGCGTTCGCGGATGATATCGGATTCAAAATTGACAGGGACAGAGAGCCGCTCGGCATATTCGCGCAGATGTCTTTCATAGGTATAGCCTTCATCGCCGGAGGCGTGTGAGATCACCAGGCGCGCCTTTCGTCCAAGGTATGAGAGCAATTCGATGGAATGTTCAATGCCTTTGCGGGGCACGACCCGCGTCGGCTGGAGAAAGAACAATTCATCGGGAGCCACCCCCAGCGCAGAGCGAACGTCGGCGGTGTATTCGTCAGGGGCGGCGGGCGGATTATTGAAATCTATCGCATTGGGGATGAGCAGGCTCGAGATGCCCGTTCGCAGACTCAACTGGTTCGCGGCGGAGGAGTTGATCACAACATGGTGGATCGACGGCAGGTGCGGAGGAAAAGCCATGTTGAGATAATCCCAAATACAGTTGACCAGAAACCTTTCGCGCTCCCAGAAAAAATCATGATGATGGGCGATGGTATGAAAATTCGTCTCGGCAATGAATTCGGTCAGAGCCAATCCCAGCGGCAGGTTGAGCGGGATAGCCAGGGCATTCTCAACCACAAGCAGATCAATTTTGAAGTCTCGAATAAAAACAATCAGTTGCTCTTTAAGACGATCTTTTATTTGATAAAGAAGGCTTGTGATCTCTGGGCGGCGCATCCGTTCGGAGAAGGCGGCGATATAAATCCGTTCGACATCCGGGTGTTTGAAGTGCGCCTCAGAGACAATGCGATTGCGGTCATCCGGCCGGTCAGATTGACCGGAGAAGTAATAACAGGTATGACCAAGTCGTTCCAAAACAGCAGACCATTTCTCGGTTTCGAGTGAAACGCCGTCAATCCCAATGAAACGAGTGGAGATAAAACCGATATTGAGTTTTTTCGATGAACTTGAATTTATCATGGATGATTACCTACTATCGGCAGTTCACGAAAACGTAGTAACGACTTCAGTCGTTCGGCTAAAAAGCGACTCAAGTCGCCGCTACAAAACCTTTTCGTGATTTACCTACTATCACAAAGACGGGGATTGCTTCGGGGGAAACACCCCTCGCAAAGACATGACATACTTTTTTATCCACCTCCGTCTCTTGCCAGCCAGAGTATTTGATAAGGGCGCAAACGAAGCGGCGATTTGTGCTGGACATCAAATCGCTCACCTGTGATCAGATCAACCGGCCAGCCAGTTCGGGATGGATGACCAAAGATTTCTTCGAGATCCACGCTCAAAGTCTGCGGTTGGTTTGAGACATTTTGCAAACAGAGAACATGCTGATTGCTTGTTGAGCGCGCAAGGGCGAAGATCGAGCCACCGCAATCCAGAATATGTTGTTGAGCGTGCGGATGAAAAGCAGGTGAAGCCATGCGCGCTCGCAGCAACTGCGAATAACACTCAAAGATTTTATAACACAAAGATGATTGGTTTGCCAGTTTGCGTTCAAGTTCAACGCGCTCGAACTTCTGGCGATTGATGCTGCGGTTGTGTCCGGTCAGGTCCACGCCTTCCGGCCAGCCGCGTGAACCAAACAGGCTGTGAAAATAGATGCCGGGCAAGCCGACGAGCGCGAGCATGATGGCCTGTGCGGCTATGAAACGATCGACTTGTGTATCCAGATGCTCTGCCATTTGCGGATTGGAGAGCGCATCGAAATAATTAATGTTTAGTTCATAAGGTTGCTGTACACCGTTGGCATCGTCCTTATAAGACACTAACCCACCGTGAGCTTTGACCCGCTCGATCATCGCTTCGATGGCGACATCAGACAGGATACCGC
>JAJYOH010000281.1 GCA_021796315.1 Chloroflexota bacterium | reverse complement strand
AAAGACTAGCCAGCGGACTCGCCACTTCGATCGAACTCGTGCGCCAGGGCGAAGCTAATCTGCCGCGCGCCAAAGACCTGACCATTGATTACGCCTGCCTGCAAACACTAGGACAAACTTTGCGCGAGGCGAAATGGCGCGTGACCGTTTCGGTCTGGCAGGACAAGGAAGTGATCCGCATCGAGCCGGGACTCTCCGAGTATCTCTATGGCGCGGCCATTGACATCGGCTCGACGACCATCGCGCTGTATCTTTGCGATCTTGAGAACGGTGAAATCCTTGCAGCGGAATCAGAAATGAATCCGCAGATCGTTTACGGCGAAGATGTGATGTCGCGCATTCAGTATACGATTGCAAATCAAGATGGCTTGGAAAAATTGCACACGGTCGTCATCAACACCATCAATGAATTGCTGGCTCGCGCAATCAAAACCGTCAACGCAAACAATCGCGAGGAGATTGCTTCGGAGAGAAGCGCTTTTCGCAATGACATCACCCGTGATGATATTCTTGAATTGGTCATGGTTGGAAACAGCGCCATGCACCATCTATTCTTGAATTTACCTCCGCGCCACCTGGGCGTCGCGCCATTTGCACCGACCATTTATCGTTCTGTCGATGTCAAAGCGCGCGAGCTTGGATTGCACATCAACAGGTCAGCAAATGTCCATGTTCTTCCACTCATCGCTTCATTCATCGGCGCAGATACGAGCGGCGTGCTGATCGCCGAAGAGCCGCACAAGCAGGATGAAAACTGGCTCATCATCGACATCGGCACGAATGCAGAATTAGTGTTGGGTAACAGAACAAAACTAATGTGCACGTCAACTCCAACCGGACCAGCATTGGAAGGCGCACACGTTGAATATGGAATGCGCGCCGCGCCCGGCGCCATCGAACGGGTCGAGATCGATGGCAAAACTTTCGAGCCGCGCTATAAAATCATCGGCGAAGAAAATTGGAATACCGGAAAAGCCAAAGGGATTTGCGGCTCGGCCATCATCGACGCGGTGGCGGAATTATTCCGGGTGGGGATTTTGGATGCTCGGGGCAAATTCCGCTCCGAGAGCGGGACGACGCGGATTCGTCAGGGCGAAAGCGGCCCGGAATACGTCATCGCCTACACCGAAGAAACATCCATCGGGCGCGACATTCCGATTACACAACACGACGTTCGGCAAATCCAATTAGCGAAGGGCGCGCTGTTTGTCGCGGCGCGCACACTGTTGAATCAATTTGGATTGCAGGCGCCGGATAAAATTTTGCTGGCCGGCGGTTTTGGCACATACATTGATAAAGCCAAAGCCATGCTGATCGGAATGATCCCCGATTGCCCGCTCGAAAATGTTTATGCGGTCGGCAACTCGGCTGGCGACGGCGCGCGCATCGCATTGTTGAATGTTGAAAAGCGCGCCGAAGCCATGACGGTGGCCTCGCGCGTCACGCGTTATGAATTACCAACCGACCCGGCCTTCCAAAACCAATTCATGCTGGCGATGAACTTCCCGCACATGAGCGAACCATTTCCACACGTCAAACATTTAATTCCAAACCACAAAGCCGATCCAATGGCTGAAAAATTTTCAAAATAACTCGCTCACCTGCGCCGTCCCCGGCGCAGGAAGGCCGCCGAGGACGGCGGCCTGAGCAAGAGGAGTGACAGTGAACAAATTTCTTGAACGATTGAACAGCGGTGAAATCCTGGTCGCCGACGGCGCGACCGGAACCAATTTACAAAAGGTCGGCCTGGTCGGCGGGATGCACACCGAGGATTGGGTTTTCGATCATCCCGAAAAAATTCTCGATCTTGAAAAAGCTTTCGTTGCCGCCGGCTCGGATATTATTTTGACCTGTACCTTCGGCGGGACTTTTCCGCGCATGAAAGGCGCAAAACATGCTGACGATGTGGAGCGGATCAACAAGCGTGCAGTTGAATTGGCGCATGAGGCCGCATCTACGCGGGACGGAGCGCTGGTCGCCGGTTCGATTGGGCCGATCGGCCAACTGCTGAAACCGTACGGTCCACTCACTCATGAAGAAGCCTTCGCGGCTTTTGCGCAACAAGCCAGGTCGCTGGCCGAAGGCGGCGTGGACTTGATCGTAATAGAGACTCACTTTGCGCTGGAAGAAGTCAACGCAGCCTTTGAAGGCACGCGTTCCGTGACCGACCTGCCCATCGTGGTTTCCTTCGGCTACGACCGCGGCACGCGCACCATGATGGGCGTCAAACCGGCGGATGTGATGAAAAAATATAAAGCCATGGGCGCAACATTGATCGGCGCAAACTGCGGGACAACTTTGGAAAACATGGAAGCCGTCATCAAGGAATACGCCGCCGCAGAATCGGGTTTCCCGTTATGGGCAAAACCAAATGCGGGGATGCCTCGTCTCGAGGGAGACGAAACCATTTACGATGTCACGCCGGACGAAATGGCCGAATACGCAAAAAAATATGTCACACTTGGCGCGCGCGTGGTCGGCGGATGCTGCGGTTCGACTCCTGAACACGTCGCGGCCATTGCCAGGGCCATAAAAAAGTAACGATTCCACAATGAGCATCCGCCTGGTTTATGTGTAAGATTAATCCATGGCCGACAGACGGAAAACCAAACGCCGATATTTGCTTTATTACGGCCGCGTCTACGATGAGACCGCCCAAAAGCAACTCGGCTATCTGGTGGACATCACGGAACGCGGCTTCATGCTTCTCAGCGATGAACAAGTACCAGTCGGCCAGACGCTACACCTAAAACTGGAACTGACTTTGGATATCTCCAAAGGACCGTTCATGAACTTCACGGCCAAAAGTCTGTGGTGCGAGGCAGACCTAAATCCAGACAATTACAACTGCGGATTCGAAATCGTGGAGATCAAACCTGAAGATATAAAGATCATCCAGGAAATCATCGAAGCCTACGGGTTCCGGGATAATTAATAAAACATCGGGCCGACCAAGGTCGGCCCGATGTTTTATTCCGCCAATTTACGAATGAGCAGGGACGGAAAAAACGATACGTGCGCCCTTCCCTACCGCGCTATCGATCTCAAAAAGACCGCCGAGCATTTCAGCGCGTTCGCGGATAAGTTTCAGGCCCAGGCTGCCAGCTCCCTGCACAACTTCCGGGTCGAAGCCCTTGCCATTATCGTCCACACTGACGCGCACCAGGTCGTTACCCATGTCGAGATTGACCTTGAGCGTGGTGGCCTGGCTGTGTCGGGCGGCATTGCCCATCAATTCCTGAATGGCGCGAAAGATCATCACTTCCAAATAGGGTTCGAGTCTGCGCTCGCTTCCAGTGATTGTCAGGCTGACATCCAGGCTGGTCTGCTCTTTATAAGCATCCACATATTTCCGAACAGTTGGGATCAACCCAAGGTCATCCAACATCATCGGGCGCAATTCAAAAATAAAGTTGCGGACTTTCTGGAACGTCCCCATCGCGGAAGTTTTCAGGCTGCCCAATTCTTCCTTTGCCTGCACCGGGTCAACGTCCAGCAGGCGCATGGCAATTTCGGTTTGCAAAATAAAATTGGACATGGCCTGCGCCGGGCCATCGTGCATTTGGCGCGAAAGCCGCTGGCGTTCCGCCTCCTGCGCGTTGACGATCATCTCGATCCCGGCAGAGGGGCCTTTTGCTCCACTCGAGGCGGAACCGCCGCTCGCGGGTCCGGGGGCGGAAGCGCCCGGACGCTCCAGGATGGTTTTATATTTCTCAAGATAATTTTTTTCGCCCTGTAATTTTTCCAACTGGCCGCGCATAACGAACAATCGTTGTTGCGCATCGAGAGCCGAGTCGTAAGCCATGCGGATTTCTTCCGGTGAGGTCTGGGCAATCTGAGTCTGTACCTGCTGAAGATGGGTCGTGATGGCGGCATTTCGCTGGGTTAGCTTGGTAAGCTCAACCTGACTCTGTTCGATCATCAACTTGATCTCACGCAAGGCACGCTGGGTCTCCTCCAACTCAGCCTGAATATTTACAACGCCATCCGCCAATTTTTCTTGATCCGTTGCCATGCCCAATCACTCCTCAGGTTTGAAATCTGCATTAAGCGGAACCCACCCATGCTTCAACGCGTAAACAACCGCCTGCGTCCTGTCTTCAACGCCAAATTTTCTTAAGATGGCGGTTACATGATTCTTCACGGTTTGATGGCTGATGCCAAGCAGACCGGCAATCTCTTTATTGCTCATGCCTTTGACCACGCATTCAAGCACTTCCATCTCGCGCTCCGAAAGCGGGTGAAAAGGACTGCCGGGTTCGCTGTACGAACGGCGCGCGCCTTCCATCTGTTCCGAAACCCAGGTCTGCAATTCACGTTGAGTCATCACGTGCGAGCCGAATACATATTTCCCTTCGGCGACATTGCGGATGATGCCCATCAGCGATCCTGGTTGAATATCCTTTGAACAATACGCGGCGGCGCCAGCCAGCGCGGCATGAATTGCCTGCTCGATATCATCGTAACCGGTCATCAGCACCACACGGGTTGGCAGTTTCTCCTGAGTGGCCTGGCGCGTAATTTGTTGCCCGTTGACGCCCGGCAAATTAACATCCAGCACAGCCACCGCGGGTTTTAGCGAACGAATAAGGCTGAGACCTTCGTCTCCATTCGACGCCTGTCCTAAAACCTTCATGTCCGATTCAAGTGTCAACGAATCAACCACACCTTGTCGAAAGAGCGGGTGATCATCAATAATCAGGAGGGTTATTTTTTTCATCTCGGGCCCATTCACAATTTTATATTTTGATTACTACATGAGTATAGCATGAAAGCATTACACCAAGATTGCCGTTTAATGACCGGACCAATCATATACTGCCATATTTTTCTCATCGAGGAGCGGAGCAAATTTCCCGCCGCTGACAAAGACCGGCTTCGCCGTGCGCGTCAATTGCGGATAAAAGGCCGGGAACGCGATTAAATAATCTGCTCCACGCTGATTCAAAAACGCCGCCAGACGGTTCTCATCGCGCATAAAAGGAATCACTTCCGGCGAGACGAGGCCGGCCAGATCGATCAACTGGTGGTTATCGAAATACCCCAAGGCGCCAATATCGTGTGCGGCGACCACCGCGCCTGCCGGAATATTTTGCGAAACCCATTTGGCTGTGACTACCATCTCAGACTCAATTAACCCCACATCTTCGCCATAGGAACGCGCTCCGAGGCCGAAAAATAAAAGCGTGACCAGGATGAGACTGATCTGCCAGGTTGTCTTCACCATCCATTGAAAACGGCGGAAAAGAGTTGAAGTCTGGAATTCAAGATAAGCCAGCAAGCCGAATAAAAAGAAAACCGGCATGGCAGGCATGAGATAACGTCCGTGCTGGTAGGCGGGCAAACGCAAAATGTAAAGCAATAAATATCCGCCGCACCAAAGCATCGCCGCGATTATCGCCCAGGCCCGTCTTCGAATGGATAAGACCACCGCCGCGATGACGCCCGGTAAAAGGATCACGCCTGGCCCGGTCAAAAGCTGGAGAAATAAAACACCAAGTTTTTCAAGAAAAGGCGCGGCCTGCCACGCAGCGTATTCGGTCTGTTTGGCGTAAAAAGTATTCGGCATCGGCGTGCCGGAAAGCCAAAGATTGAAAAGTAAATATGGGACAAAGAGCGAGCCAAAACCAATAAAATATAAAACCAGGGCACGCCCTCTTTCAGCAAAAGATTTCTCGACCAAAAAAATGACCAACGCAACCGGAGCAAGCAGAGTCAAACCGTCAGGCCGCACCCAGACACTTAGACCGGTCAGCAGGCCCAAAGTCAGGTAACGACGCGAGCCAGTCATCAGGGCAACCAGCGCAGATGTCACCAAAAGCGCGTGGAGCAAAGTCTCCATTCCAGACATGGACGCCCACAAAAAATGCCATTCAAAAACGAAGAAGAGTCCGATCCATGGAAAGCGCGGATTGTAAGTTGAGATCAATCGTCGTGCAGTTTTTTCCATCAACACGGCAAGACCAAAAAGAGTCAGGCCGCCAAGAAGATAAGTCCAAAAGTATGGAGCAAGGCCAAGCCAAAAACCAAGCGCGAGAAGAAACGTCCAGAGCGGCGCGGTGGAACCTGCGGACGGGTGGCCGAGTTGAAATGCCCACTGACCATGCACGGCAAGATTACGCGCGTACGTGAGATGAATCCAGGAATCGTCGAGCGGAAAGCCGATGCCATAAATAAAATAGCTGGCGAGCAAATAAACGCCAGCGCCGAACACAACAGCCGCGGCCAACAGCGCAAGGTCGCGGCCCGAAAGATCAGGGTTGGACTTCAAAGATGCGCGTGTCATCGAGTTCACCTAAAAAGCGAAGATGCTGACTCTGCTTATTGTTGTAGACTGCTTCAATGGGCCCAGCCGCGCCTGCGGCTTCAATAACGAGATAACGCGCATGATAACGCGCAGCGACCGCCAGCATGGTAGCTTCATTGCCATCAGGCACAACCACCGCTGAGCGGCCTGTCATCAAATAATATCCGGGCGGATTGCGAACGATCACAACGTCGCCGGAGCGGATACCGTTTTGCTGGAGGAAGGCTTCCACTTTGGGATAATTCTGCTCCCCCTCCCCCCAACCGGAGAAAACGCGCAGATAAAAAATCAAGCCCGTCATGATGATGGCAATGCCGACCAACGCCGCGCGGAATACTTTAAACGCATCGGGCGTGAACATGTTGCGTTTGCGCGCCGCGGCCACGATGGACTCGAGTCCAAGTGGGGCGAGAACCCACCACATAGGCTGGATCGCCGAGCCAGAGTGGAAAAAACCGCCGCGCGCGCCTGCACTTGGAAAGATGATCGTCATCACGAAGAGAAGTCCGAGCCAGGCAATGGCCGCCAGGCGAACGCGTTCATCTTTTCGATTTTGCCAAAGCCCGATCAAAATAAATGGGAGTAAAAAGATTCCGCCCTGCGCAGCGAAGGCATTGAGCAAATTAAGTTGCAAAGCCATGAGACGAGTGTTGATAATTTTAGGCCAGCCCTGGGCCAGCCAGGCCTGCATGGTGATCTGGCTGGCAGGATAAGAGAAAGTCTCGTCATAGTTTTTGAGCCACAACAAATAATGTCCACCGGGAGCGAGAAATGTGCCGTAAATGGAATACGTCCGCCAAAACCACGGCCCCGTGATGAGGATGAATCCGAAGAAAGCGAGGAGAAGATTGATCGAGGCCGCACCCGGCTTTCGGCGCTGTCCTGAGCCTGTCGAAGGGTCCGAAAGGAAGCGGAAGAAGATGACGAGAAAAGTGATGCCGAGCCAAAGCAATCCATCGCTGCGGGCCAGAGTCAAAAGTCCGGCGAGCAATCCAAGAATAAAATATGAAACTTTTTTATGGGAGGAAAGAGTCAGAAAATAAAGTGCGCCGAGAAAAAGATACGGGCCGTAATTATCCGTGACCGACATGAACGGCGCATAATAAATCGAGAAGACGGCCAGCAAGCCGGAGATGACCGCCAGCTCGCGGCGCTTTGTAAAATCATAAGCCAGCGCGGCAGTGGCAACTGGGACGAGCGCGGCAAGCAACAGGAAGCCCAAACGACCCGCCGGGTAAGTTGTTTGACGCGTAAGCCACATACCCGCCGCGGCGATAATCGAAGACAGCGG
>JAJYOH010000280.1 GCA_021796315.1 Chloroflexota bacterium | reverse complement strand
GAAAGGAGAATACATCATCCAGCTTCCACTCGACGTGGTGCGGATCGCCATCCCGCTGCTGATCTATTTTGTGGTCATGTTCCTGGTCAGCTTTTTCATGGGCAAAGCCGTCGGCGCGGACTATTCCAAAACGGCCACGCTTTCATTCACCGCAGCCAGCAATAATTTCGAGTTAGCCATTGCTGTGGCCGTGGCTGTCTTCGGGATTTCTTCCGGGCAGGCCTTCGCGGCCGTGATTGGTCCGCTCGTGGAAGTGCCGGTGATGATCGGATTGGTCAACGTGGCATTCTGGTTGCAGAGAAAAATATACAACTAACCCAGTCAAAAACTCCCGGTGGTGATCGGGAGTTTTTGAACTATTTTCCTGCTCTCCATTCCCCATCTCCCATACGGTATAATTCCGTCCATGCAAACTACAATTATTGGTGTTCGTTTTACCAGGATCGGCAAAGTCTATCACTTCGACTCTTCCGCCGTGCCCGATGTGGGCGTCGGCGAGCACGTCATCGTGGACACGGCGCGTGGCAAGCATCTCGGCGAGGTCATTCAAAAGATTGCCGAACCGCCGTCCGCACCCGAAGGCGGCTGGAAGTCTGTGGAACGACGCGCCACGCCGCGCGATCTCCTGCTCCAGCAATCCTGGCAGTCCAAACAGACTGAAGCCATGATCAACTGCCGGGCGCGCGCATCCGAAATCAAGCTCGAGGGCGTGAAAATTGTCGCCGCCGAATACAACTATGACGGTGCGCGGCTGGCCTTTTTGTATAGCACTGAGAGCGAAGAAAAGGTGGATCTCAAGTCGCTCAAAAAGGATATGCAGTCCAGCTATCCCAACACACAAATTGAGATGCGGCAGATCGGTCCGCGCGACGTTGCCAAGTTGCTGGGCGGCCTGGGCGCCTGCGGACTCGAAAACCGCTGCTGCTCCCAATTCCTGACCGACTTCAGTCCCATCTCGATCAAGATGGCCAAAGAGCAAGGCATCTCACTCACTCCCACCGAAATCACCGGTATGTGCGGACGCCTGCGCTGTTGCCTCATCTACGAATACGAGCAATACGTCGAGGCTCGCAAGACCCTGCCCAAGCGCAACAAGCGCGTCATCACACCCAAGGGTGAAGGCAAGGTTGTGGATATCCTGCCGATGAGCAACCAGATCACGGTGCAGATTGATGGTGAGGAAGGCAAACACATTTGGGTCACCTTCGACCGCGAAGAACTCCAGCCCTGGGATGAGCTTGAAGCCCTGCGCAGAAAATCCGAAGCGCCTTGTGATCGTCACGAAGGCGGCGGATGCACTTGTGGTAAAAGCCGTACATCGTAATTCGTTATTCAGGAATCGTGCATCGTTACCAATTTCCGACCCCAAATTCCCAACCCCCGAAAATCTATGACCCTCCAACCCGAAAACTGGCAAGACCAGCAAAACATTCTGGTCGTCCTGGCTCACCCGGATGACCCGGAATTTTTTTGCGGAGCCACGCTCGCACGCTGGGCACGCGCCGGACACAGCATCACCTATCAACTTCTGACTTGCGGCGACAAGGGCTTTAATCCCACTACCTCGCCGGATATGACAACCGACGCGCTGTGCGCCATTCGACACGCAGAGCAGGCCAACGCCGCCAAAGTCATCGGCGCGCAAGCCGTTCACTTTCTGGACCGACCGGATGGCTACCTCGTCCCCGGCATTGATCTGCGCCGGGAGATTGTGCGCGTGATCCGCAAGTTTAAGCCGGATATTCTTGTCACGTCCGACCCGCAAAATTTATTCGCCACATACGGACTTAACCATCCCGACCATCGCGCCGCCGGACAGGTGGTGCTCGACGCGGCTTTCCCTGCCGCTGGCAACGCGGCCTTCTTCCCCGAACTGATCGCCGAAGGCTATCCGCCACATGCGTTGAAAGAAATCTGGGTCACGCTCACTAGCCAGCCAAACATCACTGTTGACGTGACCGAAACATGGGATATCAAGGTCAATGCCATTCTTGAACATAAGACTCAAGTGCAGGATCCACAAGCACTTGTGGAAAGATTCAAGAATCGGCGCGCCGAAGATTCGACTGAAGAAAATCCGCGCTACGAAGAAAAATTCCGCGTGATCAAGTACAGTTAGAAAGTTTACAAGTTGGAAGATTCAACGTTCAAACCTACCAACCTTCAAACCTGCCAACGGAGAAAAAAAACATGACCGACTTTCTGAAAGAAGCCAAAGAACTTTTTCCATATACCCAAACCCTGCGCCGTGATTTTCACATGCACCCCGAACTCGGATTTCACGAACTGCGCACCGGCGGCATCGTCGCGAAAGAACTCGAGACGCTCGGCCTCGAAGTGACCAAAGGTGTCGGCAAGACCGGCGTGGTTGGCTTGCTTGAAGGCGCCAGGCCCGGCCCCACCCTGCTCATCCGCTTCGACATGGACGCGCTGCCCATCGTCGAAGACACCGGCGCGCAATATGCTTCACAGACAAATGGAATCATGCACGCCTGCGGACACGACGGACACACATCCATCGGGCTGACGGTTGCAAAGATCCTGCACGCCCATCGCGACCAGTTGGCGGGCACCGTTAAATTTTGCTTCCAGCCATCTGAAGAGGGATACAACGGCGAAGAGATCGGCGGCGCGCAGATGATGATCCGCGACGGTGTGCTCGATGGCCCGAAAGTGGATATGTCGCTTTCGATGCATCTCTGGAATGAAAAGCCGCTCGGCTGGGTCGGCGTGGCAAGAGGTCCCGTCATGGCAGGCGCGGAACAATTCACGATTAAGCTGACCGGCAAAGGCGGACACGGCGCTATCCCGAATGCGACGATTGACCCGATCGTGGCCGCGGCACAAATCGTCAATGTGCTCCAAACCATTACATCACGCAACGTCGCACCTTTACAGGCGGCGGTTGTCAGCGTGACGACGGTTCATTCGGGGACAGCCTTCAACGTCATCCCGCAGGAGGCAGAACTGACGGGTACGATCCGCACCTTCGATCTGGCAGTCCGTCAAAAAGTCCTGGAAAGATTCGAACAGATCGTGCGCGGCGTCGGCGAAACGATGGGATGCAAAGTCGAGATCCTGCTGCAACGTGTCACGCCTGCCGTCATCAACAACGACGACATCGCCGGAAAAGTCCAAACTGTTGCACAAAAAGTTATGCCGGAGTCCACGCTCGACACGAACGGTTACCTGACGATGGGCGCGGAGGACATGGCGTTCATGCAGGAAAAAGTGCCGGGTTGTTATTTCTTCGTTGGCTCGAACAACACGGAAAAGCATCTCGACTACGGACATCACCACCCGAAATTCGATTTCGACGAGGAAGCGCTTTCGCGCGGCGCGGCTCTCATGGCCGCCGCAGTGGCCGACATTCTTAAATAGTGCAAGTCACCGCCCACTACCAAAGATTCAACGCAAAATCACACGCGTGCCGGCAACCAGTGCAGGCAGAGAAGGCGAACATCGTCCCGATGTTCTTCGGGAAAGAGCAATAAAAAAACTTGGCGTCTTCGCGGCTTTGTATTAGGGTATTCGATGAATTCGCTTTCGAAATTTGAAGGCAGTAACTTTGGTAAAAAATCCCGACCGTGAAAGGTCGGGATTTTTTCAAAGCAAGATCATAACCCCCCGCACAAACAACGCCGCCAACACTGCGACTATGACCGTCAAGGCGGAAATATACAGCATGGCGCGCGTCCCCAGCTCGCGGCGCAGGATGGATAGCGTGGCCAGGCAGGGAATGTAGAACATTACGAACGTGGCATACACGACCATTTGAGTAGTGGTCAGCACATTTGAAAAATCGACACTGCCCAATGCCTGACCAAGCATCACGAGCGAAAGTTCCTTGCGCAAGATTCCAAAGATCAGCGGCACGCCGACTTCGGATGGAAGCCCCAGGATCCATGTCAGCGGGCGGACCAACAGATTGAAAATTGCGGCGATGTGAAAATAATTCAGCGCGGCCAGTACAGCACTGCCGACGATCAGGATTGGCCAGGCTTCGACCACAAATTCGCGCACGCGGAACCAGGCTTTGTTGACGACATTACGAATGGTCGGCACACGATAGGCGGGCATTTCGAGAATCAGACCCGGTGTATCTTCGGGCATCAAACGCGTCAGCAAACGGCCGGTCAGCGCAATGACGAATAGATTGAAAATATATAATGCGAAGCCGGCTACAGGTCCGAGATAGAATGCCACGAGACCGAAGACCACGGCCAGCCGCGCCGCACATGGAACCAGCGTCGCAAGCGCGGCTGCCAGAATCCGGTCACGTTTATCTTCGAGCATACGCGTCGACATGACCGCGGGGACGTTGCACCCATAACCGAGAATAAATGGCACGATGGCCTTGCCATGCAGACCGAGCCGGTGCATGAAGGCATCCATCAGGAATGCGATACGAGGCAAATAGCCGATGTCTTCGAGGATTCCCAGCCCGAACAGAAACGGCAGAAGATATGGGAGCACGATGGCCATGCCAGCTGAAACACCTTGAAAAATTCCGAGCATGACTTCGGAAAATAATTCGTTCATCGGGATTTTTGCCAGCACCCAATATGTGAGACCATTAAAAAGGCGCAAGATGGGCGGCTCGATCAATTGTCCCAGACCATAAACCCCTTCGAAAAATGCCAGCAACACAACCAGCAGAATCACATAGCCCCACACCGGATGCAAAAGCACATCGTCGATCTGATCCCGCCAGCTGACGCGCCGTTCCCCGCGCACGGCGAATTGTGCCGCAACTTCTCCGGCCAACGCGTGAAACGTCGTGACATCTAGTTTTTCTTTTTGCCCTGTGCGATGATTTGAGCGCGCCGTCTCCAGGGCCGTGATAAAAAGGTTTTTCACGCCGCGTCCTTTGCTCGCAACCAGCGGCAAAACAGGCACACCCAGTTTTTTCGCAAGACCTTCCCCGTCAATGTGCAGACCGAGGCGCGCGGCTTCATCCATCATGTTGAGGGCCACGACCAAAGGCCTGGCTAACGAGAGCAGTTCAAGGGTCAGTTCAAGTCCCGAAGATAGATGCGTTGCATCCACCACGTTGATGATCACATCCACATAGTGCGCTTCCAAATATTTTACAGTCTCGCGCTCTGCCAAATTGGTCCCGTCCAAAAAATAAGTTCCAGGCAGGTCCACCAGTTCGACAACTTCGCCCGCCACACGCACTTTACTTTCTGTAAATGCAACGGTCGTTCCACTGAAATTTCCGGTCTCTGCTTTGTACCCCGCGACCTGATTAAAAAGCGTGCTCTTGCCGCAATTGGGCTGTCCTATTAAAGCAAATCGCATTAGCCTTCCTCGATAAAGATCTTTTGCGCCACGCCGCGGCCAATTGCGATCTCGCGCCCATTGACCTCAACCAGCAACGGCCCACCCAGCGGAGCCGCGCGCAGGACGCGCAAACGATCTCCCGCATACAAGCCGTGCTGGGTCAGGCGGGTTTGCAAAGTGCGGCCGCCCTCGACGCGCACGACGCGCATCCATTTTCCATTTTCTGCCTGCAGTAAATTCATTCATCCTCTTCCAACATGGTTATATCTTGAAGAATTCCGGCAGCCAAGTGATAATCATCCTTGTAAGACATTCATAAAATCGGGATTTCAAGAACAATAAAGGTAAAATAAGGCCTGAGGTTAAATTATGAAACGATTTTTCCTGCTTTGCCTTTTTCTGCTGACGGCTTGCGCGCCCTCACCCACACCGACCATCAGCCCGGTCCCATCGACCGACACGCCGACACCTTTTGTTACTGGCACGCCGGATACGACGCCAACATTTGAAGCTTGCGCCTTCGTCTGGGCTTCGCAGGATTTGCCGGATGTCTCAAAAAAGGTAAACGAAGCATTGCAAGCCATTGACAAGAACATCACTGCCAGCGCTTATGCCTACGGCGAAAACTGCGTCTACGCCGACGGACGCTCGACCTTCAGTGCAATGGAGACGGATTACCGCATAAAAGTGGAAGTCAAAGACATCAAGGATGAAAAGGCGCTTGGCAATCTGATCGCGGAAGTCATGGGAGTGATCATAAAAATACCGCTGAGCGATGTCGCCGGCCCCAACCCCGGACGAGCGGAATTTTCATTCCGGCATGGCAAGGACCAAACAAACCTTAATGTGCAGATCAACCAATACATCCATGACGCAGTCAATTTAAAGGGTGCGGAATTGTTCAGGTTTTTCCAACAAAATCCATAATCCATTTGCAGAGCGTTCAAAATTGCGCCATTCCGGTGGAGTTTTTTGCCTTGACAGAATTCGCCGCTTATTATATATTTCGTTTAGTAACTACTAAATATTCAAAACGGAGAATTTTCAATGAGCCGAGAATTGCCCCAGATCAAGCAGAACTTCGTCGAGGGCTTGAGCCACATCAGCCATTTCTGGGGATTCCCAAAAGGCGTGGGCGCCATCTTCGCGGCGCTATACCTTTCCCCCGCCCCGCTTTCGCTGGATGAACTCGTCCAGCAAAGTGGATTGACCAAAGGCGCCGTCAGCACGGACGTGCGAGCGCTGGCGCGGCTGGGGCTGGTGCATCGCTCGTCCCGGCTTGGCGACCGCAAGGATTACTACGAAGCCGAGACGGATTTCTACAAAGCCATCCGCTCGATCTTAGGAGAGCGTCAGAACCGCGAGTTCGACAGCGCGGTGCGGTCGGTACGGGAAACGCTTGAGAAGCTGCAAGCCGTTAAAGGGTCCGTGGATGAAGCGGAACGCAAATTTCTGCTGGAACGAGTCCAGGCTTTGCAGGATTTCTTCGGCGCGATTGACAGCCTGTCACGCGCCGTCTCAAGGCTGGATAGTCTTGGAATGTCCACCATTCAGAATATTCTAAAGATTTTGAAATAGGAGAGACCGATGAAAATCGCAGTCACGGGCGCTTTTAGTTATTCCGGAAAATATGTCGCGCAACGTTTGCTGGCACGCGGCGAGGAAGTCATCACGTTGACGGGCCATCCAAATCGTCCCGACCCGTTTGGCGGCAAGGTCAAGGCTTTTCCGCTGGATTTCAACAATGAGCAGGGATTAATTAGATCGCTCAAGGGCGTGGATGTTTTGGTCAACACATACTGGATCCGCTTCGATCATGGACAAAACACGCAATCGCGCGCCGTCGAAAACACACGCAAGCTGGTGCGCGCCGCCTTTGCCGCGGGCGTGAAGCGGATCGTGCACGTCAGCATCACCAACCCGTCAGCGGATTCACACCTGCCATATTTCTGGGGTAAGGCCGCCAACGAAAAAGCTGTGATCGAATCTGGAATGTCTTACGCGATTCTGCGGCCAACGGTATTGGTCGGCGCGGAGGATATCCTGATCAACAACATCGCTTACTTGATGCGGCGTTTTCCGTTCTTCGGCCTGCCCGGCGACGGATCGTACCGCCTGCAGCCCATCTGCGTGGACGATCTGGCAGACTTAATCGTCGAGGGCGCGTACGCGAAAAAAAATTACGTGAATGACGCGGTCGGCCCGGATAATTTCACTTTCAAGGAAATGGTGGAATTGATCGGCGAAAAAACCGGCTCAAAAGCATTGTTGCTTCCCCTGCCGCCCAAACTGGCTTTGCTGGCCGCGCAATTTC
>JAJYOH010000279.1 GCA_021796315.1 Chloroflexota bacterium | reverse complement strand
GGGACGGCCAATTAGCCGTCCCTCTAAATAATATATCAACAAAAAACGAATTTCAAAACAGCGCCTACTTGGTGACAAGCACGAAGGTGCCCGGGTCGGTCGAACTTATTGTGACACGGCCTCCGCTATTGGAGGAAGCTATTTCGCCCCAGGAACTTCCGTTCCAAGACATAACAACCGGGCTGCCAGTAGCGGGTTTTAAGTAAGAAACGCTGATGCTCGCACTTGCAGGCAAAGTCGTAACCGGTTTATTGTCTTTCAGCAAGGTAATCGTTATGCCTGTAATAAAGTTATTACCAGTATCTAAATTGCCCGGCAGACTTTGTTTTGTGACCGCGTCCAGTATCACATCATAACCGCACAAGCCAGTGAAGACGACTTGAACGCCACTCACTTGCATAGTCACGGAGGGTTTATCACAGCTGATGGTTATCTGCTGACCGCCAGTGATCGGAATGATGAACGGCGGGACAATACTACTGACCGAAGTCGCTGTATTCCCTGCAGTAGTTGAACTGAAAGGATCTGCTGTCAACCACGGACTATAGAGAACACCGCCTGCAACTGTATCGCAACCTGCCGCGCCTGGTCCACCCGAGCATCCCCACCAATTATTACGAAGATCAACATTATAGGTGCCATTGTAATCTGGCCCGCCACCATACCAGGGTACCTGACCAGTTGCATAGAAAACACCTGCAAGGGTATTCCCTGAGATCGAATTATTAGAACCCTTTACAGTCAAAACGCAGTTACCGGTACAACCGTTTGAATAGTAATAAGGAAGAGTATCACCGGCTCCTTGCGACTCCAGGTAGAACCCATACTGTCCGCCAGTGAAAATATTATTATTAAATGTAGCGTTTACATCGCTTGAGAAATAACCCCAAACATCTGTCGTCACATAAGCATCTGCCACATTTGCATTCACAGTGTTATTGTCAAAGGTCACTGTAGTCGGGGGAGTGCCCCAACCTCTGCCCGAAAGAGTAAGTCCATAGTCGACATTTGTTATGGTATTGTTGCTGACGTTAACCGGGGAAAAAGGCGCAAACACAAAAATGCCGTAAGAATTTGCCGGCCCATTGCTGATGGTATTCCCTGAGATCGTATCAGTCGATCCGAATTCACCAGAGTTGTCAGTATGGATTCCGCTCCCAGAGTTCGTCACTGTATTATTAAGGAACTGCGTTCCGGCAGACCAATTTGCGGCAATGGCGTCATTGGCATTACTTACTGTATTATTAGCAATTACACCCGATCCATACAAATTAAAAATGGCAATTGAATAGTAATCGCCAGCCACATTATCGACTTTGTTATTCTGGATCGTAAAGGTACCCCCATTCTTACCATACTGAATACCACGCGCGTACACATTCTTGACGGTTACATTCTCAACCGTCAAACCATTGTTATTGTTATCAATAATCCCATTATGCGTGTTGACATCGGCGCCATTCACGGACGCTCCACCGCTGAGAATGGGACTATCCCCGTCAACTGTTAAATCCCGGATAAATACGTTATCGGCGCTCACCAGGAGAACAGTATTTGTAGAATTGGCGCAACTACCAGCACAGCCAGTATCCGGATTATTAACGCCTGGATAAATGAACGTCTGGTTTTGCCCAGCGCCCTGTAATGTTACGGATTTATTAATAACTACATTTTCATGATACGTTCCGGCATCAATGTAAATGGTCCAACCACTAGCAACAAGCGGGTCACTAATTGCGGCTTGAATGGAAGTGTAGGATGAAGTGCAGCCTACACCGGTCCCACCAAAAGAAGCCGGTTTGATCCCAGACGGGCAGCCAATCGGGTCGCCAACTGTAAGCGCATTAGCAGCAGCCTGTGAAGCCAATGGCACCGGATTCCCGTTGGCATCAGTCACTACTGCATTGGCATCCGCCAAGGCGGCAACAACGCCGGTTAAATCCTTTGACTGCGTTGCGCCAGCAGGCGTTTCGGTAGCTACAACAGTCGGAGCAATCGGCGTTTCAGTAACAACTGCATCCGTAGGAACAGTATCTGTTGGCGCAACACTTGTTGATTCCGATGGAGTAGCGGCTACATCTGTGGATGTAATATCTGTAGGAGAACTGCCTGTCGATACAGGTTGGGTAGCTACCGCATCTGTAGGTGCGGCGCTTGTTGGCGCAATCTCTGTCGATGGCGGTTGAGTCACAACCACATTTGTTGACGCAACATCTGTTGATGACGGTTGAGTTGCCGCATCCGTCGACACTCCCGTCGTCCCAGAATCGGGTGTCACGACTACTTGAGTCGGGTCCGTCGGAGGCGGTGTTGTACTACCATCTGCCAATGCAGCGGTGGGTAGCAGCAGAGATACAATCAGAGTTACAAGAATAACGGATGAGAAAGAAATATAGTGAAATCTTTTGTGCATTAGAACCTCCTTATTTCGATACAAAAGAAATCGAGGACATCATGTAACAAGCTTTCATATCAATTACCAACATTACAAAATTGTAAGCAAATTTGGACTACTATAATACTATTAGGATAAAAAAACAATAGACATTTGTAATGTAGTCAGAATTACATCTTACTCACGAAAATTTACAATAAAAAGAAGCTATTTACTTCTTTGACGAAGCCACGCGACAAGTTGGATAATTCCAAATGCCGCCACGATCGCCAACAACAAGGCCCAATCAAAATTAAATTGAAATTTAATGAGCATGGCCAGGCTGGCCAGTCCAAAGCCGAAAATGGCGAGGATGGAGATACGGAGGAGATGACGCGTCTCGAAGCCGGGCCGCTCCTTTTCCGCCGCGAAGCGCAAACGATACGAGAAATCGGTCAGGTCCCAGGCCATGAGTCCGCCGATGACGCCCGCAAACATCCAGCCCGGCGTAAAGTTCAAAAGCCATAAGCCCAGGGCGGCCGCCAAAAAGTTAAACAGCAATCCAAGATATGCGAACCATCGCCAGCGTTGCCAGACTGTTACAAGCCACAGCCCACCGAAGAGTGCGATCCAGCGCGCGAACTGCGGCAGGCCCACTTGTGCATAGCCCCAGGCCAGCGAGCCTGTTCCCACAACGATGCTGAATATAAGTGCAAAAAGAGTCACAGCCTGCTCCCTTGAATGCGCTGACCAAATGCGCGCCGCGTGGCTTGATCGAACGGTTGCGCGACATTCCACTCGATCAGCTGCACGCCCGCCCGTTGGATTTTTTTGAGCATCAGTTCACGTTCCATGCGGACAACCCGCGCGGCCAACTGGACCTCGGGCCGGCGCGGCAAAAAACTTTCCTCGAACGCCACCGGGTCCGGACTCACCGTCATCACCTGATAGCCGCGCGCACGCAATTGAACGAGCGTCAAATAGTCATCTTCCATCAATGGACTGACCAACACGATCTGGGATTCCGGCGGGAACATGCGCGTCGGCAGATATTGCAATCCGTCGAAGACCTGACTGCTTCCCGGCGCGGCGTGAGACAGCGAATGTAATATTTTTTCGCGCTGAAGTTTTCCGTAACCGGGCCAGGTCCACTGCAAATATTGACCATAAACCAGCAATCCGACTCGGTTGCCTTGTGCCAGGAATGAATCCGCCAATGCAGCCGCGGCAATGACAGAATGCTCAAAGAGCGAATGGCCGCCTGCGTAAATATTGGAACGTTGTCGACCATCCAGAATGATGCCGACATCCGCCACGCGTTCCTGCTGAAATTCATTTGAATAAAGTTCTTCGTGCCGCGCGCTGACGCGCCAATTAATGGCACGCGGCGAATCTCCCTGCTGATAATTCCGCACGCCGAAAAATTCCACACCCGAACCGCCTACGCGCGCCGGGATATTCCCCGCATAAACGCGCGTCCGCCGCGGACGAATGGGAATCTGTTTGAGGCGCGTCACCGGCGGGAAAACAAACAGCTGTCCGAAAGTGTGAATTGACTGAACGTTGCGCAACAAACCAGGGTGATCGCTGGCTTCGGCGCGGACAGTATCCAACGCGTAACTGCCGCGCGGCCCGCGCAATGTGTATTCAAACGTAAAAGTCTTGTTTTTGCCGAGAGAGATCAAATGATGATTGCTTCCGTTTTCAATGAATAATGCCGGGGACAAAACATCTTCAAGCGCCAGCGATTCGAGCGAGTCGCCGCGATTTGTAACAGACACGGTCACGAGCGCCGGTGTTTGCGGCGAGACGCGTTCCGCGCTCAACGTACGATGCACGTCAAGCTGAACCTTGTCAGGGCCGAAGGCAAGTCCGTAAAAAAGGAAAAGCAAAAGCGGGATCGCCAATGCCAACAACTCGCCGCGCAAAGCCGTCAGGCCTGCGAGTAGGAGAATAAAGATGAGGAGACCGAGAAAAAAAGCGCGGGACATTTTATTTAAAAAATTTAAACACAAAGGGCACAAAGTACACAAAGGTAAAAAAACGAAAATCCTTGCGTTTTTCCTTTGTGACCTTAGTGTCCTTAGTGTTTAGAAAGATCTTCATTTCGCAATCACCGGCACGGGAGTCTTTTCCAATACATCATCGACAATATCTGTCGTGACCGATTTCGACATCCAATATTCAGGTTGCAGGATCAAGCGGTGACTCAATACAGGCGCCGCAAAGCGTTTGACATCATCGGGAATCACATAAGCGCGGCCTTCGAGTGCGGCATTGGCGCGCGCCAGTTTAAGAAATGCCAGCGAGCCGCGCGGCGACGAACCGACCGAGACACGGCGGTCTTCGCGCGTGGCATGTACCAGCGCGGCGATGTAATTTTCGATGTCCGCGTCAACATGTACCGTTTCAACCAAGGCACGCAAAGCGGATAATTGCTTCGGCTTCATCACCTGCGTCAACGCGACTTCATCCTGCTGGCGCTCGCGGCGGCGGCGCAAAATCTCCTTCTCCTCGTCCATGTTTGGATAACCCACTGCCAGCTTCACCATGAAGCGGTCCAGTTGCGCTTCGGGCAAAGGGAACGTCCCTTCGTATTCGATCGGGTTTTGAGTGGCGAACACGATAAACGGCTCAGGCAAAGCCTGTGTCTCACCCTCGAGCGTCACCTGCCCCTCCTGCATCGCCTCGAGCAAAGCCGATTGCGTTTTCGGTGAAGCGCGGTTAATTTCATCGGCCAGCAAAATGTTCGTGAAGACCGGCCCCTTGCGTAATTCAAATTTATTTTTGGTGCGATTGAAAATATAGCCGCCGGTGATATCGCCGGGCAAAAGGTCGGGAGTAAACTGGATCCGCTTGAAGTCCAGGCCGAGAGCCGTTGAAAAACTGCGCGCGATCAACGTCTTGCCAAGTCCCGGAAAATCCTCGAACAGCACGTGCCCGCCTGCCAGCGCGGCGCACATCACCTTCTCAAGCAGGTCGCGTTTGCCGATCACGGCGCGCTCGACTTCCACGATCACTTTTTTGCCCAGCTCGGAAACTTCACGGATGTCTGCCACGGCTCATCTCCAACTGCGTTTCAAGATAATCTACCACTTCTTTTGGATTCACATCCAGCGGCGTTGATACCGATTTTCGATTCGGATAATCCACGAAGGATGTGTTCAAGCCCGCCTCCAGATATTTTTCGACCGCATCATTCCTGGATGCTTCGACTTCGCTCAGCACAGGCTGAAAGCGGGAGCGCCGCTCTGACGTTTCTCTCAGCCCAAGCTCGATCCGGCCCAGCCTGTTGGCGATCTGCCATTTGAAATAAGTGCCCTTCTCAGATTTAACGATCCAACGCGCCAACGTTTCAACCTGACCATTTTCAGGTCCATGTTTTGGTTCCTTCTTTGGCGACGAGGAAAACTCGGGAAGCAGATTGGAAAAAACAATCATGAACAGGATCACGAGCAGCAATCCCCACAAAATAACTTGCGGAACTGCCGAATAATAAAACTTTGCCAGCCAGAACAAATAGGCCAGCGGAATGATGACTGTTTGATAAATGGCGTCACGCAAAAAATAAGCCGCGCCCAGCAGAAAAATGGCCGCACCGATTCCAAGCCAAAGGCGTTTCATTGCGTCGCTCCGCAAGCCTGCAAGATCGAATTGAGACAGGCCACCGCTTCATCGACATCTGCCTGGCTGGATTGATGCGCGCCGTAACGCACCGATTCGAATAAACGCGTCAAGCGCGAGACAGCGTTTGCAGGCAGACCGGCCCGTTCGAGCCGCGTTGCAAATTCACGCGGCGTCATGGCGGTTGTGCGCGCCAATCCACGCCGCGTGCTGACGGCTTCGCTCATGTGCACATAAGATTCGATGATGACATCACCCCAATCATGTCCGGCGGCCAGATCGTTGAGAGATGCACGGGCAACCCCGGCAATCGCGTCGAGCGGGGAAGTTTGCCGGTCGCGGAGTCGCTTCCAAAAACGGTAGGCGGCCCAGGCCAGGAGCAGAAGCGCAAACGTCACACCGATGCTGATGAGATAAATCATCCACCACGGCAAGGCCGGTGGCTGAAAAACAGGTGCAGCCATGTTTGAAGATCCATTCACCATCGGAGAGGTTCCTGCAGCCGGTTCACCGAAGTTCAGGTTTGGCAAATCAATGAGTTGATTTCTGAGAGCAAAGAGAATGGCTGCTGCTGTAAGCGCAAAGCGGATTGCCTGGATAAGTATGCGTTTGCGAATTTCAGGCGGCAGCAAATAAATAAATAAAATGAAGACCAGGATGAGGAGCGCCCAAAGCAATATTATTTTCCACAGCGGGGCGCTAACAGTTTTCTCAGTGGAAAGCGGCAATGGAATAATCCTGGGGAGTTCAACACTTGCGGCTGGCCGACCCGGCTCGAAATGCACGTCATGCAGGCTGGACGCCAACACCGCCAGCGCCGCCAATGCAAGAACCGAGAAAAGCAGAATCCAGCTTTTTCTTTTCATGAGTGATGAAATTTTACCACTCGGAAAGTTAAGTCCTGTTCATGTTATACTGCCGCAAATGACCGACTGCGAAGGAAAGTTTCCTCATCATGCTCGCGAAGGAATTTTGCTCTTCAACGCGGGAAAATATTTTGAAGCGCATGAGGAGCTTGAAGCCGCGTGGAAAGAAGAAAGAGGAAAGGTACGGGAACTATATCAAGGGATTTTGCAAGCCGCGGTTACGTATCTTCATGTCACACACGGCAACTATCAAGGCGCAGTCAAAGTTTACGGGCGCAGCATGAGGTGGCTGAAAGACTGGCCGGATCATTGTTGCGGCGTGAACGTGGCGCAATTGCGCGCTGACATGGACTTGGTCATCGCCGAAGTGAACCGTCTCGGCCCGGAACGACTCTCATCCTTCGACCTTTCCCTGCTCAAACCCATCGCTTCCGACTATGACCCAGCCTGATCCCGTTCCCCAACCATCTTCTGCAACCGAAACCGCAGACGACCAACCTGCGAAGAAGAAACGCGTCTTTATCTGCGACCGCTGCGGATGTGAAATGTGCGAGAAGAATTGCAAAGTCACCTGTCCCAATTGCGGGAATCGCTTTGATTGCTCGGATTTAAATATTTATTTTGGCTCTCCGGGGTTTGCCGTGATTCTGTACACGGATCGAACGGATTCCACAGAATCTCACGGAAAAGCCTTTTAAAAAATCCGCGTTTATCTGTGTTCGTCTGCGTCCTGGTTGTAATCGACAA
>JAJYOH010000278.1 GCA_021796315.1 Chloroflexota bacterium | reverse complement strand
CGGTCGCGACTGTAGGCGACGGGATTGCTGTCATCGGCCTTTTCGGTTCTCAGATTCAAGATAACTTTATTTTTGAGAATGGGCTTACGCGTCAGACCGCCTGCGGAATTTTTATTCTGGATGGCAGTGACATTGAAATTTCTGGCAACACGATTCTTGAAAATGGTTCGAATGAAGATCAGGCACAACCGGATTCCTATCAAGCCGGAATCGCCGCGCAGCATGTATACGGCAATTTTCTTGGAACGATTTCCAAAGGAAATGCGGCGGGAGGTTTGCTTGGATATCCAGCCCTTCGAATTCACGGCAATCAAGTAGTCTGCCCGACAGGTCAGGCATTGACGGTCATGGCCATGGGCGGAGTTGTGGTAGATGGCAATACATTCTCCACACGAGAGCGAAAGAAACAACCGACTTCGCCGTTGAACTTCGGTGAGAAAGGCGCTTGTGTTTATATACTTGACATGGGAATGCCGGTCTGGTTACCGGGAGCTGCCGTGCTCTGGCAAATGATGTCCACCGGACAAACGAACATTCATCAAGATTATCAAAAGATCAATGCTTCCTCCGCATCCCTGCCTGATGGACGCGTGTTGTTCAATAATAATCAAGTTACTTTTAATACGACTGAAGAAGAAGTTGTCACCAGCCTCGGTCCACTGGACAGCGGGTGGGCGCAACGAGCCTGGGCTGCCGCGACTTTTTCCACGCTGATTATTTCGCTGGATGATATCTCGTTAAATGGAAATCAATTCCAAGCGACTGTTCCGCTCTATGTGCAGGATGGCTACCAAAAACTTCAAAACAAACAAATCACTGTTGAAGAGTTGTGGGCATATTTAGTGAAGTTCATTCAGGTCGGCACAGCCGGCACAGTCATCCGAGCAGATGGCAATGGCATCGAGGAAAGATTGTATTCAAATTATGTCTCGTACGCGTCCAACGCGTCGACCATGAATCTGACAACCAGCAACGAAGCGACTCATGCCCTCGTAACCAACGCGCCCAAAAAGGCGGAAGCCAACAACTTAACTTTATTCTAAAGCAGATGATATACACTATGATTTGGAGGCCGTAATGGCACAGAACCAGCAATTCTCCAGCCAGAATCCCGGGCCGCAGATTGACCCGACTCAACTTCAGAATTTATTACAAAGCATGATGCAACAATCCGCGACGGTTGGCGGCTCAGCCCTCGATACATTTTCCCAACTGCAGGAACGCCGCGCCGCGCGTCTCGCCGACGCTGCAAAAGCGATCAGCGATAATTTTGGAAAGAAACATCCCGACGCGGTCGCACTGCAAACGCTCACAGACACGACGAATGAATTCAAATCTCAAATGGACAGCCAGGCAACGCGTTTGAAAAGCTGGCCCAAGCCGCGATCAAATGAATGGATCGTTTTTGGAACTGTGACTGATACGCAAGATAACCTGGTCAGTGGTTTGACTGTGCGAGTCTTTGACAAAGATCGCAAATTCGATGACTTGCTCGGTGAAACGAACACGGATGAGAACGGCGCCTTTTCGATTGTCTATCACGAACGCGATTTCAAAGAAACCGGCGAAAACCTTCCTGATCTTTACGTGATGGTTTCAGACGCGGCCGGAAAACTACTTTACTCAACGCGCGATCAGGTCCGCTTTGAAGCGGGAAAGTCGGAGTATTTCGCGATACAGTTGAGCAAACGCTCTGCCAAAACACAAAACAAAACCGGCGCTGATGACACTACAAAAATAAGTCGAAAGAAAAAATAATTTTTTCACACAAATTAATATTACAGCGCAAAGTTAGAGCTTTGAGGGTTCTGCTCATGGCTTTTCTACCGTTTTCGCCCTCATCCCCAACCCTTCCCTCAAATGGGGAAGGGAGTCTCCTCTCCCTTTGGGAGAGGGAAAGGGTGAGGGAGAATTGGCAAGGAACGATTGCTTGACCTTGCGCTGTAATGTTAAATAACTCCTTCTAAACGCGCTGACGTACATTTTCGGACAGCCATGCATTAATTAGAAATTGATATATGGTAACTTTTGCGCAAAAGCAATCTCTAAAGCAGAACCCATCAAACTTTAGGCGGCAAGGGAAAGACGCGTTTCAACAAAGTCAACTGGCGGTTCCTTTCCTGCCTCTGCAACATTCAATTGAGAAACGGCCGGCGCCAAGGTTGCTTCAACCTCAAATCTAACAAATCGGATGCCGGCACGACAGCTCCAGTAACAACAGACTTTAGCCAAAATTTCAGCCTCATACCTTTACATCACAAATCTCAAACGAAACTCCAAGCGAAGTTAGCAGTAAATACCGCACAAGATGCCTGCGAACGCGAAGCAGATCGCGTGGCCGAACAGGTCACACGAGGATCAAGCTCCGCATCCATCTGCGCAGCCGCTTGGCCCACCAACGCCCCGCGCACTTTCAGGGTCGATGACGAGACATTCACTCCGCATAACTGTTCGGTAATGGCTTTGACTTTGCAAGTGGATACGCCTTGGACATACATCTCCGCCAGCGCCAAGGTCAGAGCTCGTTCACTGCGCAAGCCCTTCTCCAGAGCCTGTGGGTAGACCCGCCTTCCCGCACTTGTGGCACTGCAAAGGCGATCTCTCCGACACGGGTCCGCATCGTCTTCGGCTTGAAGCCATTGGCATGCACTTCGCGCTCTATGGTTCTCTGGTAAGGTTCTGCATGCAGATGCTGTTCGCGTTCAGCCAGCATCGCATGGTTGATCATGATCCGGATCAACTCCGGCAAAACATCCAGTCCTTGCTCTTGCACCTGCTCCAATAACTCCGCAGGTAAGGTAAAATCTTCGCCGTAGGTCATGATGTTTTCCTTTCGTCTGAACACCGCAAGGATAACACTTGACCTACCTTTCATTCAATCTTACAGAAATGATCTTACACTACGGATCAGTTAGTCTCCTTTCCTTCGCTTTTACCCTAGCAGAGCACTACGCGCCTAAAGCATACAGCGTTATTTAAGTTTCCGTTTCAAAATTCGTGATTTACTCAATACTCCGTAGTCAGATACTGCACGCCGAAAGATTCATCTGTCCCATCGCAGTGCGGATCAGACTCACCCCTGCTTCATCCAACTTGCAGAACTGACGAATTTTCCCCCACGCGCATGTCAGCGTTAGCGAAGAGATTAGATGACTTGATATCAGAGAATCGTTCGCGTTGTTTTGCCGCGCAGATTCAACGCGGCAACGAATCGTTTCCGATAATTCGCCTAAACGATCACCACTCAACTTTTGATAGTCCACGCGCGGGACTGATTCTTGTGCAACTATGAGACCAAAACATGGCCTTCTATTAATTGTAGCAACGCGCTGAGATCGAAGCTGCTGTTGTGGGCTAACGAGGGCAAATGCGCATCATGACAATTGTCATGGATACAGCTCCGACAATTACCATGCACATATCACAATAAACTTCACTTCCTTCAACAAACTCCGCTGGCTATACTATGAAAAATCAAAAGTGGTACTCGTTCCATGTCTTAGGAGTTTATATGTTCATCTCATCTCAATCCCGCAATACTAATTCGCTGTTTGTTGCACCGTTGGCATACTTTGAGCACAAGAGCCTAGCACTTGCAGGGGGCAAAGGAGCAAATCTCGGAGAACTAATCAAGGCAGGCTTCAATGTTCCTCCAGGATTTGTGATCATAACCGCCGCATACGATTCAATGCTTGGGGCCAATGGCCTGCAGGAACAAATGCAAAAGAAGCTTGCTGTGATTCAGGTAGATGATCCTGCCGCAGTGAAGGAAGCCAGTCAGGATATTCGTGATTTGATTCTTCACGCGTCCTTACCAGACTCAATGGCGAATGCTTTCATAAATGCATATCGCCAACTTGGCAGTGGAGCAATAGTCGTTCGTTCCAGTGCAACGGCTGAGGATTTACCCGGCGCTGCTTTCGCGGGACAACAGGAAACCATTCTGAATGTTGTTGGCGAACAGGCCTTATTGGATGCGGTCCGCACCTGTTGGGCTTCGCTCTGGTCTGAACGTGCAATCCTTTATCGCGCCCATCAAAACATCGATCAGGCTTCCGTTAAGCTGGCGGTTGTTGTGCAAAGAATGGTGCAGGCGGATGTTGCTGGCGTGATGTTCACAGCTAATCCAGTGAGCGGTACACGAGATGAATTGGTGATTGACGCCAACCCCGGTTTGGGCGAAGCAGTTGTCAGCGGCTTGGTCACACCGGATCATTTTGTTGTGAATAAGCGCAGCTTGCGTATCAAGGAACAACGTGTCGGCAGACGTGAAGTAATCATCCGATCCAAAGCAGGCGGTGGAACGGAGCAGACAACGCCCACAGATCAGCGGGGCCCGACAATCTTATCTCCTGCTGCATTGCGTAGCCTGGCAAGATTGGGATGCCAGATCGAAAAGCATTACACCGCGCCCCAAGATATCGAATGGGCGTGGGTAATGGGTGGATCAAAGAAAGGCAGGTTTTACATACTTCAAGCACGACCGATGACCGCGCTTCCGAAACCCGTGAAGATTACGGGTCCAATGCGGATGGTGGTCCCGATGCTGGTAGAGATGTGGCCAACGTGTCCCTATCCGCTGGATATCACCACATTCACAGGCGCGATTGAGCGCGCGATTGGAAATCTGTTGGTGGTGATGATTGGCAGGAGCGCGCCAGATCCGGATAAGGCTCTGGTGGAAGAAGACGGTGTGGTTGTGCGCTTTGAGCCGCCGGAAGTTCATCCATCACCGAGTATGTTGATCACGCCCTGGCTCACCCTTTGGCGAACGCGTCATTACGATCCATTCCAATGGCAGGTTAAAGCAATCATCCCTGAAGTATTAGCAAGTGCACATGAACTTGAGCAACGCAATCCAAGGTCAATTAGTTGGGAACAGAACTTGGAAACTTTGCACGCGGCTCTGGCTTTGATCCCGCGCGTGATGGATCTGCGCGAACGATATCTTCCTCAAACGCTTTTGAGTGCGGGAATCCTGTGGGCCTTGTTGGCAATATGTGGCGAGAAGAACCATTTGGGCACCTTGATCATAGGTGCCGAGACAAAGACAACGGAAAACAATCGCGCGCTTGAAGCACTTGCCATGCAAATTCGGCGTGATGCTGCACTGCATGAAATATTTGCTCAAAATGATTCAAACGTACTTGTTTACCGTCTTGAGTCAGAAAAGCGGCACATATGGAATTTAAATCGCCAAACAACTGCAATGCGCCACCGGTGCTGGCCGCACCTGTGGCGCAATCAAGTCGAAAACAAACGTGGCCGCCACAGATAGGGCACTTTTGCGCACGGTAAACAAGTACATTCAAACGAATTGCATTCAGCGTTGCAGCGATCACAGGCGGGCCAGGACTTTCTTCAGAATTTCTCCAAGTTTCTCTTCAAATATGGTCATCGCGAAACTGCATTGACCATCTCTCAGCCGGCATGGAAAGACCAGCCCGAGGTGGTGCTTGGAATCTTGAAAGTCCTGGCCGCCTCCGATCCACAAGAAACGAGTAGTTACCACGAATGGAAACGCGAGCGAGATGAATTACTTGAGCGTAACGCGCTTGGACGATGGCCGTTACGCCAACTGTTTTTGAAGTCTCTTACAAATACACGCGCGTTATTTCAAATTCGCGAGGATACACATTTTTATGCGACACTAGCGCAGCCACTGGTGCGACATGTGGCACTGGAGCTTGGGTATCGCCTGAGTCAAGTCGGTGCGCTCGATGAAACCATGGATGTTTTCCATTTGAAATTGGATGAACTCGAGATGTTTGGCAATCCATGGCCGCCCTCCAGTGAAACGATCGCGCGAGTCCGCGCGTTGATCGTTCGCCGCCGAGCAAAGCGCGAATCACTAGCGAACCAACCGATGTTTGATCCTCGCCTGCTGGTGATGGAGTCACAAACATCGGCGGATGAAAACGTCATCTTGCGCGGATCAGCCGGCAGCCCCGGAATTTCCCACGGTCCCGCGCGGATCGTCCGTGATGTTTCTGAATTTGGAAAATTGCAACCCGGAGATGTGCTGGTTGCGCCACTTACCAATCCAGCCTGGACTCCACTCTTCCAGCGCGCGGCAGCGGTTGTCGTTGATACGGGTGGCGCAGTGTCTCACGCAGCCATCGTTGCCCGCGAATATGGCGTCCCGGCAGTGATGGGGGCCCTCAATGGAACAACGCAGCTTCACGATGGACAATGGATTCAAGTGGACGGTTCGCGTGGTTTGGTTTCGAATACAAAATAATGAAGATGAAGGAGACAGCTTAGAATGAAAACGAATCAACATAAGTTTCTGCGTGCATCGGTCATTGTCATTTTGACCTTACTGGCTATCCAATATGAACTGGGCATGGTAATAAACCTTGGCCCAAGCCTGCCTGATCTTTCACCTTTTGGTTTTTCACTTACCAAGATTTCAGATGCACTTCACCAAGTGGGATCCGCGGCATTGATACATGCCGGACTAGGTAGTTTCCTGGCGCTTTTGTCCATCCTGACCTTGATTTTGTCATTGAGATCGAAAATAAAAAGCGTACAGATTTTTGGATCATTAGGTTTGCTAACCATCATTGTGGCGATGGCCGGCGGCATACTATTTACCCTGTCCGGTTTTCAGGAAGATCATTATTCACTGGCGATGGCATCCAACTTCATTCTCGCCTTCATCGCCTACTTTCTTGAGCTTTATTTTCTGAAACCGGATTCACATGTCAGAATGACTGATCTATGAATATCGACTCTCATTCAACGAAAGATATCATCAAAGCTGAATTGGAATCCACGCGAGCAACGTTTCACGCCTTGCTCGACTCTCTATCGGAAAGCGACTTGCGAAAGAAGAGCTGCAACGCAGGTTGGACCAACGGAGAAATCCTTGCTCACATGCTTTTTGGATTCATCATCTTGAATGCCCTGCTGCCGATGGCGCGGCTATGGGGATGGTTCCCCAAATGGACATCCAGACCTTTCGCAGGGTTATTAAATTTATTTACTGTGCCATTCAATTGGATCAATGCACTTGGCGCCCGAATGCAGGCGCGAGTTTTTACGTACCATCGAATCGGGAATTTGTTTGATCGTATCTACTTCTCCCTGATAAAGCAAATCAATTCAATCAAGGATGAGGAGTGGGAACACGGCATGTGTTATCCAACCCGCTGGGATGCCAACTTCAATGATTTCATGACCATTGAAAAACTGTTTCACTATCCGGTGATCCACTTCAACTTTCATATTGAACAGATCGCGCGGTAATAGCATGATGGAATTGGGATTGGTGGGGAATGGTAGAATGCGTCAATGAGGAATGAGGCGCATTGCCAGGAGTTGTGACATGGAAACATTTGCATCTAACTCGAAAAGCAGACAAGGCTCGCGCTGGATTTCTGCTGGAAGTGATAACGAGTTAAACTTGGGCGACATCATTGCTGCCAGTGGAGTTTCCCCGCGCCTATGGAGGTTGTATGCCTGCTTTTGGCTTGTGTGTCTGTTCTTTCCTGTTCTTGATCTGGTGCAGGCACCTCCGGCAGGTTTGCACCTCGCGGCCGCGGGGCTGATTGCTTTTACGACTATCTATACTTTGCACGGTCATAAATTGCGGTTTTCTGCCGCCCGGCCCGCGGA
>JAJYOH010000015.1 GCA_021796315.1 Chloroflexota bacterium | reverse complement strand
TCTCAACCTGCTCAAACAGGAGAAAACGGCCAAAGGTGGCATTCACGCCAAACAACTGCAAGCCGCCTGGAACGATGAGTACTTGCTCAAGGTGCTGGCCGCAGGAATTTAGATGCGATTGCCCTGGACAGACACCTACCTCAGGCCCCTCCCAATCCGCTTGTGCGCTACTGATCGCCGCATCCGACAACATTCGCCCCCGCAACACCGCCAGACGCTTGTCCACTTCCGTCTCAATTTCCCGAAACGTTGCTTTTGGATGTTGCTGCCTCCACTCCGCCAGTCCACTGACAATTTCGACGCTCATCCCATTCCAGCGCATTTCCATTTCTGCTCTGTTCATGCCGCCTCCTTTTCCTTTCTGCTCCTATCTTACCCCTTCCCCGAAAAAATATGACACACCCTTACCGCCCAAGAATATTGACAAAGTGTGTCATTGAGCTGGTCAGGTGAGATAATAGTGCTTATAATTTGGGGACGGCTGGCAGGCCTGATGATAAAATCTCGCCCGCTTGCCCCATCTTCTAGGGGCCCAGAACGAGGCTCTCTCAGGGCTCAAACTGGGGTTCGAATCCCCATGGGGGCACCTGAATATAAACACAGTATTCCATTTGAATACAACGTGGTCTCTTCAGGTAGGCCAAAAAAATCCCGCTCATAATGAGCGAGGTTTTTTATAGTTTATACAGGAAAGCCCCTTGGCAAGGGCTGGACAGAACATTTGGGAAACTCTTTATCTGTGCCTAAATATAAGGCTTCGAACTGTGGGGAGCCGTAGTCAAGTAAGCTCTTGCATGACACCGAACGCATTCAGTATACCGCATTTTCGTTTGCGGCTATAACCAAAGTTCGAATTTCGAATATCCATGGGGATAACATATTCAAAGATAACAAGAAACAACCTTCTACTACCTTTCAAAATCGCAACTATCAGAGGGAAAGTTATCGCACAAAAACGGCTATACTTTCACAATAAAGCCAGTTGTTTTGCACAGAAGGAGCTCCCCGCCGCATGAAAACATCTACAGCAGAATTTCTGCAAAAGCTTCAAAAATTCGTTCGGGATGAAGCTGAAGCTCAATATCGCGCATTGGAACAGCAATGGTCACACCCACTCCAGGAGCGGGTCTCCAGAGGCTGGGCTATCGAAGGACTGCGTGTCGAGCAAATGAAAAACGGCATTGTTCGCCTTTCGTGTGCAACCAACGACTCGCGTTTCCGTGAAGGGGACTTGGTACTGCTGCATCGGGACAATCCACGAGATCCAAATTCCCTGCACTTCGATCTGCAGTACGATGGGGAAACTGACATGGAAATAAGCCTAATCCGAGGCAATGAATATTTCCTAACGTCCCAGCCTGATAATTGGGTAATGGATCAGGATTGGTTTGATGCCAGTCCGTTCTACCTCGATGCCTTGAGCGCTGTTGCTGATTCAAACCTGGGACGATCCACGATCCTGCCTTTACTCCAAGGTTCGCTCACTCCAAAAATAGATTATGCCCGTTATAAGCGCGCTCAGGAGGAATTACAAAATGCGGGACTCAATGAAAGCCAAATTGAGTCCGTGGCATTATCGTATGCTACGGACCTGCTTCACCTGATTCAAGGGCCACCCGGTACAGGTAAGACTTTGATGCTTGCCCATCTTGCGCGCCTGTTGGTCCAGGATGGGCAGCGTGTATTTGTCACCGCACTTACACATCGCGCCATCCATAACGCGCTGAATAAAATCCCCACTGTGGACAGCACGATTCTGGTGTGCAAAATTGGTGATGGACGGCACATTGACGATCTCGATGTCTCCAATTACGAAACGTTTGCCGAATCGCGCTTTGGCGAAAATAGCGGCGGATATGTAATCGGCGCCACTCCTTTTGCCAGGCAATCCAAGATGTTATCCGGGGTCGAGTTCGATGTTGTATTGTTCGACGAAGCATCCCAAATCACCTTACCACTGGCAATCATGGGCATGTTGGCAGGCTGCAAATATGTATTTATTGGGGATGAGAACCAGCTTCCACCTGTAACGAGCTTTTCCGCGTCGGAAGCCTCGCAGACATCCATCTTTAATTATCTCTCGGGCCGCGGCAATGAAACCATGCTCGATGTGACCTATCGATTAAATGATGTGTTGACGACCTGGCCCAGCCGAACTTTTTATCATAACGAACTCAAATCAAGTGAAGACGCCGCCAAACGTCGATTGAATTTATCCAGCGAGGCTACTCCTTGGGACTTTGTGCTTGACCCTGATTCACCAGCAGTCTTCCTTGATCTATGCCATGAAAACACTACTGTACGAAGCCGCATTGAAGCGGATGTGGTTTTGGACCTGGTACTTTACCTCCTAATGCGAGATGTGTCGCCTGAAGAAATTGGGATAGTAGTCCCTTATCGCGCCCAGAGTCGTTTAATCCGCAGTTTGATTCGCAGAAATCTGCAGGATAGCGAAATCACCAATCGCTTGGTGGTTGATACGGTTGAACGAATGCAGGGACAGGAACGCGAAGTCATCATTGTTTCCTTTGCTACGGCCAGTATCAAGTTTGCATCTCAAATGGCGGATTTCCTTTTTCAACCCCAGCGCTTGAATGTGGCTGTGACACGTCCGCGCACAAAGTTAATATTGGTTGGAAGTCACAATATACTTAATGCAGATCAGTATGACGAAAGTCAAAAGGAAACAATGGACATGCTGCGCGATCTGATCAGCGGCTGTCATCAGATTACCGTCCCGAATGGCATATTGGATTAAAGTTCAGTATGGCGCACATCCTACCCGATACCCCACCACAAACAATGCCCAGAGAAGTTCTGCGCGTCTTTCGTGCGTTTAAGTCCCTACCGGATACTTATTACGTTTGGCATCATCTTGCTCCGTGGCAGGCGGATGCCCCCGATTTCCTTGTGATTGATGAACACGGCAAGACGCTGTTAGTCAAAGTTAGTTCTGCGGCTGCAGATCAGGTGAGTGCGGCCGCACAGATGTTACTGATCCAGGATGATCGAAAACCGTTGGGCCAGAACGAAAATGCATTGCTGAAGAAATTTGTCGGTGATTTAAAATTGCCCGCTGGTCAGAATATCGAAACCTTAGTGATCTTTCCAAATGTTCAACATAAACAAGTTTTGGCGGGTCGACTGGAACGTCGCGTAGGAGAACCACATTGGGTGGGTAAGGAAAGCATTCAGTCGGATTCTAATTTTGCATGGGACGAATATCTCACATCGGTCCCGCTGGACGGGATCTGGTTGGAAAAACTTCGACAACACTTCACCCCGGAAGTGGTGATCCCTGCGGATATGACAGTTCGGCCACCGATCGAGCGGCGCATACAGGCAGGCTTGACCGATCACCTGCTCGATTACGATCAGGAAACAGCAGTCAAAACGGACCTTGAATTGCCAGCCGATAACCAGGCTCTTCCCAATGATTTGCGGCTCAACATCATCAACGGAGTTGCAGGAAGCGGGAAGACATTGATCCTGTTGTATCGCCTGCGCCTCTTATATCATCTATATCCGGGTAAGAAATTCCTGGTATTGACACATAATCGGCCGTTGAGCCGCGATATGGAGGGGCGCTTCGCCCGCTTGGACGGTCGTTCCCCAGATAATATTGAGTGGCGGACCTTTAATGGCTGGTGTTATCATCACTGGCCGAAACAGCCCAAATGGATCGAACCACTGAAACTTGGCGCTCGTAAAAAAATCATAGAAGAGATTTGGCGAACTCACTTGCAAGACTCGACGATCTCCGCGCATATGTTCCAGAGCGAAGTAGATTGGCTAAAGGATCAGACCCCCTTATCGCGAGATGAATACCTGAATGTCGATCGCCGCGGACGCGGGTTTGGATTGAACGCGGAACAACGCCAGCATATGTTTGATGTCTTGCAAACGTACCAACTGTCTCTTGAAAAAAGAGGTGCTTTGGATTGGGGTGATATTCCCAGGCTTCTTTGGCAGTTCACAGAAAACGGTCAGGTGAAATTGCCGGAGTATGACATTATTCTTGTGGATGAGGCCCAGTTTTTTGCACCGCTCTGGATGCGATTGATCCAGAAGTCGCTCAATCCACGAAATGGTCATCTTTTCCTGGTGGCTGATCCGCCACAGGGATTTCTGGGCCGCGGCGCGTCCTGGAAATCGCTGGGACTGGAAGCGCGTGGACATACTCACAATCTTCGTCGCAGTTACCGCACCACGCGCGAGATCATGCAATTTGCCAGCCTGCTTTATCGTTTGCGCCTGGCGGATGAAAAGGATGATGATATTCTCGTTCCTGATTTGCTCAATATGCCAAATGGAGCTTTCCCTCAAATCATCAGCCTCGCCAGCCCACAGGATGAGACCGCTCGTGTTGCCAATGAAGTGGCCAGCCTTGTGAAACAGGGTCTTCCGAAAAAACAACTCCTTTTACTTCACAGCGACGGATGGGGAGTGAAAAATCTCATACAGGCAATTGATGATCGGCTCGGAAAGAATGCAGCCTTTGATCCGAAGGATAAATATCCTGGTGACTATATCCGTGTGACCACCATCAATGCGGGCGCGGGACTGGAGAGCCCGATCGTTTTTCTCGTGGGGTTGCGATTGCTTTTTGAAGAAGAACAATCTTTGCGCCTATCAGACGAAGAACGGGAAGGCTTGATCCGTGACAATACTCGGAAACTTTACATGGCGGCCACTCGAGCGGGGCAGAGGTTGGTGCTAACTTACTCGGGCGAGTTGCCGGAGATATTGAAGTCTGCACTGGATATGAAAAAGGCTCTTTAGAAAGATAACTGGGGGACTGCATGGCCGCTGTTCTTCCCAGGAATTCTGACCATTCCTATTTGCGCCGTGTATACTTACCGGTATGGATAGTCTCTCGGGTGCCGTTGAGCGCATCACCTACTACAATGCGGAAAATGGATACACCGTATTGCGCCTGCGCCCGGATACCAAATTGGCCCAGCGTTTTGCACATAAATCATCTCTGAGTGCCGATGGGCTGGCCACAGTAGTCGGTAATTTGCCTGAGGTCTCACCAGGGGAACATTTGCGTCTGCGGGGGCAATGGGACAATCACCCAAAACACGGCCCGCAATTCAAGGCGGAAGTCTGCGAACAAACATTGCCCGCCACGGTGGCCGGGATCCAGGGCTATCTTGGTTCGGGCATGATCAAGGGGATCGGCCCGCGCTTTGCCGAACGCATCGTCGGACTCTTCAAGGAAGATACCTTCAATATCATCGAGTCGAATCCGGAACGCCTGCTGGAGGTGCCCGGCATTGGCGCAGACCGCACAAAGAAGATCGTGGCCGCCTGGCAGGAACAGAAACAAGTCAAGGAGATCATGGTGTTTTTGCATGGTCATGGTGTCAGCACCAATTTGGCGGTCAAGATCTACAAGACCTACGGGGACACTGCGCTGGAGATCGTCCAGAAGAATCCATATCAACTTGAACGTGACATTTACGGCGTAGGCTTCAAAACCGCGGACTGCATCGCACAAGCCCTTGGCCTGCCGCCCGAACATCCTTCCCGCATCGAAGCCGGGATCGTGTTCGCCCTGAATGAAATGATCAACGATGGTCATGTCTACGCCCCCAAGGAATTACTGGCACAACGTGCCATCGAACTGCTTGAAGTGCAGCCGGACCTGATCTCGCCTGCCTTGGAACGCCTGGCACAGGATGATCGCGTTCGCCCGGAAATGATTCCCTTGAATGACAAGAATGAAGGAAGGCCAACGCAAGTGGTTGCTGATTCTCAAGCAATGTATAGCACGCCTGTGATCTATCTGACGCCACTGTACTTTGGCGAGAAGGGGGTGGCGGAACGCCTGAGGGCACTCGCCAATCCAAAGGCGACTTCAAAGACTCCAAGCCAGGCCGCATTTCCAGATCAGACGTTGTCCGAAGAACAACAGGTAGCCGTGAATATGGCCCTGACGCATCCGGTCAGCATCCTGACCGGCGGACCGGGCACCGGCAAGACCACCTGCCTGAAGGCATTGATTGCCACACTCGCGGGGCAGCACAAACGGTTCGCACTGGCATCCTCAACCGGGTGAGCTGCCAAACGACTCTCCGAAGCCACCGGACACCCAGCCAGCACCATCCATCGCCTGTTGGAATTCTCTCCGATGGATGGCTTCAAACACAACGATGAAAATCCGCTCGATCTGGACTTTTTGGTTGTGGACGAAGCATCCATGCTTGATCTGCTCCTGACCAACCACCTGCTCAAAGCTGTGCGCCCAGGCACTCATATATTATTTGTCGGGGATGTAGATCAGCTTCCATCGGTTGGTGCCGGGGATGTGCTCCGCAACATCATCAGCAGCGGCATTGCGCCGGTCACCCGGCTGACCACCATTTTTCGTCAGGCCGCCAATTCGAAGATCATCACCAATGCCCACCTCATCAACCAAGGCAAATTTCCGGTATTCTCAAAAGAGGATGGTGATTTCTTCCTTTTCCCCGCCGAAGACGCCGCCTCGGCTGCAGACTGGATCGTGGATGTGGTTACAGAGAGAATTCCCCAGAAATTCGGTTTCGATGCCGTGCGAGATATCCAGGTGCTGGCACCCATCTATCGCGGCCCGGCCGGAGTGATTGCGCTGAACGAACGTTTGCAAGAGAAACTCAACCCTCCCGCAAACAACAAACCCGAACGCAAACTTTTTGGGACAATCTTCCGCCTCGGCGACAAGGTCATGCAGACCCAGAACAACTATGACAAGGATGTCTATAATGGTGATATCGGTTTTATCCGCTTAATGGATATGACCGAACAGGCGTTGGTTGTGGACTTCGATGGCCGATCTGCAACCTACGATTGGAGCGACACAGACCAGCTCACTCTGGCCTATGTCGTTTCGGTTCACAAAGCCCAGGGATCGGAATTCCCGGTGGTGGTGATACCGATCGTGACCCAGCACTACACCATGCTGCAGCGCAACTTGCTTTATACGGCCATTACGCGCGCCCGCAAGTTATGTGTATTGGCAGGTAGCCGCAAGGCGATCGCGATGGCGGTGAAGAACAACAAGGTTGCACATCGTTTCACGGCGCTGGAATGGAGATTAGCGGAAAATAAAGGAATGTATAGCAAATAAAAAAAGCGGTGTCCTGTAATGAACCCCTACCTTTGGTCAATGCGGGTATAAATGCCCCGCCGAGCCCTTCAATAGGGCTTTTTGTATTGCCTATTTCTTGAGTGACGGTGCAACCTATTTTCTGGTAAATCAACCTTGTTTTGTAAATCGTCACTTTTTCAAAAAAGTGACGATTTACAAAACAAGAGGCTGTTATGAAAAATATTCACTCCAAACTGCAAACCACGGAATTTAAAATCTAGGCTGGCCACTTGGTCATCTATCAAGTTTGCCTTTGAAAATTCCATAATCTCGTTCTTTCCTTTCGGCTTTCGACCATCGTTCGACCTCTTTTAAATCCACTTTTTGACTCTCTACCACCAAGACAGCCTGTGCCAGACCTTGCCGATCATTCCAAAAATAAAAAGCACATAACCTGTCCTTGACACAATCAGTTGCAGAGATAACTTGTAAAGTTCCAGTTGCCATTTCAAATTCACTAATTTCTTTTACTGGTTCTTCACCGACTGAAAGTGGACCATCTGGAAACACTACGATAAATTCCGTTTCTGGATTTATAAAATAATGCCCTTTTCCTGAAAGCCTATTATTTCCATCGCCAACTTGATTTTGCTTCTTTTGGCAAAATAAGTGTTGATCAAATCCAGGTCTTTTGAAACATATCGGTTACTGCTATAAAAAGAAACTGCACTCCCACCTGAGAGCACAACGCGAATACCCTCTTTTTGCAAATGAGACTGAATATATGCGCCCAATTCAGTCTGACTCATATTCTTGACTTGCTTCATAACGCCTTACCCCTTGCCCTTGGTCTACGCCTATTCATGGTTAACTTTTCCTGCTCAGCTTGCGGATAAAATGAAAGCGTCTTTTCAAGCAAGCTCTTCAATTCATTCAAGAAAGGGTAACGGGGATTAAAAACATAAGGGCGAGTGCGTCCAACCTCGCGACTCACCAGAACGTCTCCGGCTTCCAGTTTATCCATTTGTTTCTGAATGGACTTCAAATCGGCATCGAAAAAACGGGCTATTTCTCTCGGATAACCTTCTACACGAGAGAAAATGTAAATCAACACTCTTTCGGCATTTTTCGAACCAAGCAGCACTTCAATCATGTAAGCACCTTGAAATCTGAATGACGGATATAATCCTTCAAATGACGTATTACATCCGTTATTTTACCACTAAAAGAAAACGGATTTTTTAATGATTTTGGCCATCGCAAGAAACTGCTCGGCCCGACTTATTGGAATATTCTGCTGACGTGAACACCAGCACGATCAAATTCCTTCAATCGAGTGGCAACTATTCCATGCTAAGTTGGAAGCCTTAATAAGCTTATTTAAGCCTTCAGAAAGTTGCATGCTATAGGGTCGTTTGCCAATGATTTACACGGCAGTGTAAACGTGAACTTCTTTTGAAAGCCGATTTTCCAGCTTGTCCTTTTCCACTTCGATATCATAACGTGTTTGCAGATTAATCCAGAAACGCTCAGAGAGACCAAAGAATAGGGATAGCCGAAGCGCAGTATCGGGAGTGATTGCGCGCTTACCTAGCACAATCTCATTGATACGCCGTGCAGGGACATTGAGATCCTTGGCCAGCCTGTACTGGCTGATCTCCATCGGAATCAGAAATTCTTCCAATAAGATTTCCCCTGGGTGAATGGGGGGCATTTTCTTAGCCATATTTATCTCCTAGTGATAATCCACAACTTCCACGTTATATGCGTCGGCATCTTTCCAGATAAAACAGATATGCCATTGATTGTTCACACGAATACTGTGCTGACCTTGCCTGTTTCCACTCAATTTCTCCAATCGGTTTCCAGGTGGAACTTTCAAATCATCCAATTTTTCCGCCGCGTCGAGAATTTCCAATTTCATTCGTGCCTTGCGTTGAATATCCGCTGGCAAGGAACGGGATATATGGCGTTGAAAGAGTTTTTCTGTCTCTTTGTCAGCAAAGGTTTTAATCATTGCTCAAATAATAACGCGTGACGTTATTATTGTCAAGTTCATCCTACATGGACACTGCCTAGCAAAACGACATCAGTATCCACCGGCGAGTTGGTTGCCAAATCGGTCGTCCGGCAGTAAATCCATCGTTAACGCCAGCGACCGGCTGTTTGCCAATTCAAAGATGGAAATACGCCCTTCAGACAATTTTTAGGATTAGGCCGATTCGCGGAGTGAAGATGAATGAGCTCAGCGCACTAAAATAATTTCTGCGCTAAAATCATGATGCACCATTTGGATTGGGAGAATTTTCTGAGAAAATGAGAAGAGAACCTGTTCATGCACATCCTTCACGCGCATTATCAACCTGAAAACCCAGGCGGCATATTGTTTTGGGCGGAAACCTCCGATGCGCCCATGCCCGAACAATCACGCGGACGCACCACAAAAAAGTCAAAGTCTCGTCTGCATCCATTTTGCGCGGATACAGACACCCTCAAAAATATTTTTAATCTCGATGGTTCCTCAAAAACCGTTACCCTGCGCCTGCCTACCGTACATGGCGCGCCCCTGCCCTCGCCTCAACTAATTCACAATTGGGATTTGGATATTCAAAAACCAGCACTCGATTCATTTCTCATCCATGGGATTTGGATAAATGCTGTTGATGCTCTGCCTGTTTTGTTAACTTTCGCTTCAACGACGGATGCATCCACCCCGCCCGCGCCTGATCTTCGTTACTGGAGCATGGTCAGCGCTTTGGTATTGGAGACCCTTGCCGCGCATAAGTTGATTCCCGCGCTTGTGTCTGCGGATGAGGGAAAAACATTTCAAGCGCGCTGGTTACCCGTATTGGATGCGGCAAAAGACGCGGCGCGCCTGGCGCAACTGGAAATCGCCATGCCTGCCGTTTGTCGCGCAGCGGTGACCGATAATGATATGCCCTTATCGCCGCGCATGTTACTCAACAATTTTCTCAACGACTTCTGCGATTCGCTGGCGCGCACTTGGGGAAAATCTTCCGTGCCACGCTTTTATATAGATGCGGATTCTCCTGCCGCACACTGGGTCGAAGCCTTGTTCCGTGCGGACCCAACCGTCAAAGCCTCACCCGCGCAACTGCAAAGTCTCGCCGCCAGCTGCAAGGCATGGATGCGCAACCTGCATGTTGCGGGCGATGCTGCATTCCGCATTGCCTTCCGCTTGCAGGCGCCTGCCTTGCAAAAAGAAGCCTGGCAACTGCATTATCTCATTCAAGCCAAGGACGATCCCAGCCTGTTGATCCCTGCCGATGAAGTCTGGAAAAAAACGAAAGGCGCGCTCACACATCTCGGCCATCGCTTTGAGCAACCGCAGGAAAAATTGCTGACGGGTCTCGGGTATGCAGCGCGCTTGTTTCCGCCCATCACCGACAGCCTGAAAGGGAAACGCCCCACCGAACTGGCAGTGGATACGTGCGACGCATACACTTTCCTGCGTGAGACTGCGTCATTGCTCGAAGGCGCGGGCTTTGGTGTGCTCGTCCCGCCGTGGTGGAACAAGAAGGGCGCACGGCTTGGGGTAAAGGTCAAGATGAAGTCCAAACAGGAAGCAGGCGCGCCAGGCAAAATGACAATGGAGAACCTGGTCAATTACCAATGGCAGTTATCACTCGGCGAAACCGAACTGACTGAAAAGGAATTCAAGACGCTGGCAAAATTGAAGTCGCCGCTGGTACAGATCCGCGGTCAATGGGTGACACTGGATACAGATCAGATTGAAGCGGCGATCAAATTTTGGGACGAGGGTCAGACCCAGGGCGAGATGGGATTGCTCGAAGCGATGAGGCTTGGTCTGGGCGGTGAAACATCCGCAGGTGGCTTGCCTGTGGATGAAGTTGTCACCGATGGCTGGCTGAGGGAATGGATGGAACAATTCACGCAATCGGATAAGTTGGAACAATTGGATCAACCCATCGGATTGCTCGGTCAATTACGCCCATATCAACAATATGGATATTCGTGGCTGGCCTTCCTGCGCAAGTGGGGATTGGGCGCATGCCTCGCAGATGACATGGGACTGGGAAAGACCATCCAAACAATTTCATTGCTGCTGCGCGAGAAGGAAAGGCTGGGAAAACTTCCGGCACCCGTTTTGTTGATCGCTCCCACATCGGTGGTCACCAACTGGGAGCGCGAGATTGGCAGGTTCGCACCCGGGCTGCAGACCTACATCCATCGGGGCAGCGATAGGCTGAGGGGCGAAAAGATGCGCAAAGCGATCAAAGGCAAGGATGTCATGCTGACCAGTTATCCCGTGGCGCGCTTGGACGCGGAATCCATCCAATCCATTAATTGGCTGGCGATTATCCTAGACGAAGCGCAGAACATCAAAAATCCGGCCGCTAAGCAGACGCAGGCAATCCGAAAATTCAATGCCGAGTTTCGCATTGCGCTAACAGGTACGCCTGTGGAAAATAGACTCTCCGAACTGTGGTCCATCATGCACTTTTTAAATCCAGGGTATCTCGGCGGGCGCACGCAGTTCCGCACAAACTTCGCATTGCCGATTGAACGTTATCACGATGAAATTGCCTTGAAACAACTGAAGCAGTTGACCACGCCATTCATTTTGCGACGCGTCAAAACAGACCCGCGCGTGATCTCGGACCTGCCTGAAAAAGTGGAGAGCAAAGTGTATTGCAACCTGACCGAGGAGCAAGCCACTTTATACGAAGCGGTCGTACAGGATGCAATGAAGCGAATTGAGGAGGAAGATGGAATACAACGGCGCGGACTGGTGTTGAGCATGTTGATGCAATTGAAGCAGATCTGCAATCATCCTGTGCAGTATCTTCATCAAACACGCAAGAGTAAAAAAGGCGAATCAACCCCGCTCGCTGACTTGACGGGACGCAGTGGGAAACTGGAACGCCTCGGCGAATTGTTGGAGGAAGTGCTAGCAGAAGGCGACCGCGCTTTGATCTTCACGCAGTTTTCTGAAATGGGCGAGATGCTGACAAATTATTTGCCAGGTGCATTTGGCGCGGCAACCCAGTTTTTGCATGGTGGCACATCCACGAAGGCGCGCGATCAAATGGTCAAACGATTTCAGGATGAGGAACGCGCACCTTCCATTTTTATTCTGTCATTGAAAGCAGGCGGCACGGGCTTGAACCTGACGCGCGCCAATCATGTTTTTCATTTTGACCGCTGGTGGAATCCCGCCGTGGAAGATCAGGCCACGGACCGTGCCTTTCGTATTGGACAGAAGCGCAATGTGCAGGTGCATAAATTCGTCACAACGGGAACGCTGGAGGAAATGATCGACGATATGATCGAATCCAAAAAAGGATTGGCGCAGGCGGTGGTTGGAAGCGGAGAAAATTGGATCACCGAAATGAGCACGGATGAGCTGCGCAGAGTAGTATCGTTGAGGAGGTCTTAACATGCCATACGATTATTGGTTCAAGCCAACGAAAGCCATCCAGGCTAAAGACGGGATCAAGGCGCAGAGTCAGCGCGGCGCGTTTGGAAAAAACTGGTGGGCGCAGAGATGGATCGCGGCGCTCGAACGACTGGTGGATTCGGGTCGCCTCTCGCGCGGGCGAAGTTACGCGCGCAAGGGTCAGGTGCTTTCGATCGAGGAAACCAAAGACGGCATCGCGGCGCGCGTGCAAGGTTCGCAGCACGCACCATACAAGATCAAGATCCAAATCGCTTCGTTGACCGATGCGCAATGGAATAAGGTTATTGACGCGCTCGCCGAGCAAGCTATTTTCAGCGCACAATTATTGGCCGGCGAAATGCCGCAGGAGATCGAGCAGGCTTTTGAATCTGCAAAGGTAAGTTTGTTCCCTTCGCAGCACAATGACCTGAAGACGGATTGTTCATGTCCTGATTACGCCAACCCATGCAAACACGTTGCAGCGGCGCATTATATTCTTGGCGAACGCTTTGACGAAGATCCGTTTTTGATTTTCCGCCTGCGCGGACGCACGCAGGAACAGGTGATGCAGGAACTTCGTAAACGCCGTGCGAGTGCTGATGAGATCGTCGAAGAGGAAGCAGAAGAATCTGAAACAATCATTCCGCTGAAGGATTGCATTCCTAATTATTGGGAATTGGGCGCGCTGTTGGAAGGATTCGCTGTTTCGATCCGCCCGCCAACAATTGAGATGCCGTTGATCAAACGTCTTGGCGTTGCATCATTCGTTCCAGATCCCGGGTTGGAATCCCTGTTGCGGGATGCATATCAAACCATCGGGCGCAAGGCGCTCCAAATTGCATTCCAGGAGCAGAAAGAAGATAGTACGGTGTCTTGAACCGCACTCGACTGCATGCTTTATAGATAAGAACAGGGGATTATCTTAAGTATTTTATTGCAATAAATTGCCATATATGGCATAATAAGCGTATGAAATTCAAGGACCTACTAACCCTCGTTGGAGAGCAACCCTTCTTTGAAACAGGCTTGCTTCTTGCTGGAAACGTGGACCCTGCCGATGTGCGGCGTCAATTGTCCCGCTGGGTGCGCAGCGGACGTATTCGTCAACTACGTCGAGGGCTATACACTCTCGCTCCACCTTATCAAAACATTATCCCGCATCCATTCCAGATCGCGAATGCTTTAATGCCAGGATCTTATGTCAGTGCGCAATCTGCACTGGCTTTTTATGGATTAATTCCCGAATATACTCCGCAGACCTTGAGCGTGACCATGCTCCGTCCATCGCAATGGGACGGCGGATTTCACTTTCAGCACCTGGCTCCCCACCTCTTTTTTGGATATCAACTTGTGGAGCTTTCTCAGGGACAACAAGCCTTCGTTGCCATGCCCGAAAAAGCCCTGCTTGATCTGACCCATCTTACTCCCAATTCCGACTCTCCAGATTACCTCAGCCAACTCCGTCTGCAAAACATGGAACATTTGGATCTCACCCGCTTGAACGAGTTTGCGGAGCGCGCCGGGAAACCGAAATGGCGGCGTATTGCTGCCCAAATCGAAAAACTTGCCCTGCATGAAAAAGACGACTATGAGGACTTGCCATGAAAGAGTATCTAAAGACGCTGATCCAATCCTCATCATCACCAGTTGAAGCACGTAATTTGTCGCGCGAATACTTACAGGCATTGATCTTGCAAAGTCTACAACGCACTGGTGCAATGACTGCGATTGCTTTTCACGGCGGCACCGCATTAAGATTTTTATATTCACTACCACGCTATTCTGAAGACCTTGATTTTGCTCTCGAGAGAAATTCTGAGTTGTATGATTTTCGTTCGTACCTTCAAACTATTCGAAAAGACCTGGAAGCAGAGGACTATAAAATCACGCTCAAGGTGAATGATCAAAAAACGGTTCATAGTGCTTTCATTCGTTTTTCAGGCTTGCCTTACGAATTGAAACTTACCCCGCATCAGGATGAAACGCTGGCGGTCAAACTTGAGGTGGATACCAACCCTCCTGTCGGAGCGGTGCTGAATACATCCCTGGTTCGTCACCATGTTTTACTTAATTTGCAACATCATGATCGCGCCTCATTATTGGCCGGTAAACTTCACGCAATCTTGCAGCGACCTTATCTAAAAGGACGCGACCTGTATGATCTGATTTGGTATTTGAGCGACAAGGACTGGCCGGAACCCAACTTAGTTCTACTCAATAATGCGCTGAGTCAAACCAATTGGGGTGGCCCAAATCTCACGCTTAAAAACTGGCGTGAGGTTGTACATTTGAAAATCAAGAAGGCTTCTTTCGAACAAGCGCTGGAGGATGTGCGCCCATTCCTTGGCTCAAGTGAAGATATTGGTTTGCTTACCAAAAATAACCTTTTGAGCCTGCTCAATGTCTCTTGAAATTCTAAAACAGCATTCTTCCCATATGAACTGAAGCATTTGCACTTAAACAAAAAGCAATCCGCACGAATGCAGGTCGCTTTTTATGATTTCCAAATTTGGAAAAGAGCCCCTTGGCAAGGGCTGGACAGAACATTAGGAAAACTCTTTTTCTATGCCTAAACGTAAGGCTCCGTACTGCCAAAAGCCATAATCAAGTTGTTCCTAGCAGGGCACTGAATGTATTTAGTATACCGCGTTTTTCGTCTGTGACTGAGAACAAGGCGGTGATTTCAAAATTAGTAAACTTACTCCCCCACTGCTCAGGGAATGGGTGAATGTATTGGGCGATGGATATTGCTTATAAGATGTAACTGCATTAGAATATTTATGGGTGTCATTACTTAGGAAGGTTGTAAAGGCTCACCGATGAGAATAAGCCATGAAAACAATTCGAGTAGGAATTACAGGCCATCGAATTCTTGCCAGAACACAGACAAAAGAAATTGAAACAGGGATTCTCAAAGCATTGTCAAGAATTGCCCGCTCATTTCCCGCCTGTAAATTTGAGATCGTCTCTGCGCTTGCAGAAGGCGCGGATTGTCTCTTTGCTGAAATGGCATTGGATTTTCTAAAGGCTGAACTTCTGGCAGTGTTACCAATGGCACAAGATATATATCTTGATGATTTTTCAAGTGATGCCGCCAAAGAAGTATTTGACGTCTTATTGCAAAAATCAGCCCGCACTCCAATCATTCTACCCAAACAAACATCAAGAGAAACAGCTTATCTGAAAGCGGGCGAGTATATTGCAGATCATTGCGATATCCTGGTCGCAATCTGGGATGGTAAACCGGCGCAAGGTCCCGGAGGAACCGGACAGATTGTTGAAATTGCGCGACAAAACAAAAAGCCATTAATTTGGATTCGCGCAGGGAATCGCCAGCCTGGAACACATGCCCCCACCCATCTCGGAAACAGGCAGGGAACCGTAAGGTTTGCGCATTTTCCCAAAGCAGAATCATAATGTGATCGGTTGAGCTAAAGGAGCGAATCAATGCCTAATATCAACCTAGCCCCCAATGATTATATTCTTAGAAAACATCCTGACATTTCATGGCAGAAATGGTTTCAAATGGTCTGGAACGATATTGAATGGCCCACGGTAATCATATTAGGCCTAATATCCCTGGCGCTTGGCACAATGGGTTTTTTACGATATCAACCTCCGGGCGGAAACCAAAATTCGTTTTGGGATTCACTGTATGAATCATTGCAATTATTCTCGCTACAGGGAAATTTCTATCAGGGGTCATCCATACCTATATCTCTTCAAATCTCCCGATTTCTTTCGCCGGCTTTAGCCGCATATACACTAGTTCAGGCATTCATGGTTGTATTCAAAGAACAGCTTGAGCTTTTCAGACTTGTACGCACATCCAATCATTTCGTCATTTGTGGTTTAGGTCAAAAGGGAATGCAACTAATCAAAAATCTGCGGAAAGCCGATCAAGATGTTGTTGTCATTGAACAGGATGGAAATAACCCCTATTTGGAAACTTGCCGCGACTTGGGAGCAATAGCAATCATCGGCAATGCACGCGACAGCAAGATATTACTTAAAGCTGGCATACGACAGGCAAAACATTTAATCGCAGTTTGCAGTGATGACGCAACTAACGTCGAGGTGGCCAAACAAGCGGAGTTGCTCATGCAAAGATTTCAGGGTGAATCGCTGGCATGCACCATACATATCGCAGATCCATATTTGTGGGCAATATTGCGAGAAAGGGAATTTGCAAAGGAAGAAGCAACATCCCTTAGGGTTGAAATGTTCAATATATACGATACCGGCGCCCGTGTTCTACTGAGCAAGACTTTTGGAGCATTCAATAAAACTCGGTCGCCGCATTTACTGATTATCGGAATGGGAAATTTGGCAGAGTATCTCATAGTCCATGCGGCTCGGGAGTGGTGTTTACAAAACGAAAAATTTGAACGAAGGATAAAAATCACGATAATTGATCCAAATGTCAAAAGTAAGTTATCGAACCTTACAGTCCGCTTCCCGTTACTGAAACAAACCTGTGAATTCAACCCGCAGGAACATAGTGCTAATTGGCCGGTTTTGCAGGAAATTATATTTCCTTTGGGTTCTGACAAGCAACTTCCGTTCACGAATACTTATATCTGCTTCGATGATTCGACTTTCGGACTACAGACGGGATTTACCCTTCTGCAATACCTGGAGGATCAGGATAAAGAGTTAATGATCAGTATGACTGAAGATTCGGGTTTAGCGGCTTTCCTTAGAGAAACTCAAAATCCAAAATTTAAAAATCTAAGCGCCTTCGGTCTTCTGGAAAGCACTTGCAAAATCGAATTATTGGACGATGGAACTCATGAAGTGCTAGCAAGAATCATTCATGAAGAATATTTGAGAAGAGAAGCGCAAAAAGGATTCACCAACGAGAACAATCCAAGCATGCAAAAGTGGGAAAATCTTTCCGATGAACTGAAAGAGTCGAATCGGCGACAGGCCGATCACATAGGAATCAAACTCGCGACAATCGGATGCGGCATCAAACCCTGGCGCGAATTTGAAAAGGAAAAATTCTCATTCAAGAATGAAGAAATTTTTCAAATGGCAAAAATGGAACATGAACGCTGGCGCGCTGAAAAGGAACGCGAGGGATGGAAGCATGGCAAAAAACGAGACGATGCTCAGAAACTACACCCCGATTTAGATGAGTGGGATGCTTTACCGGATATCGAGAGAGCAAAAGATATTGAGACGGTCAAGTTAATCCCAGGTTTGCTGGCAAGAGCGGGGTTTCAGATTTATAGAATTAAATAGAGGATGTCCTTTTTATTTTTTCAAAGTCTCTAAACTTTTTATAATTGAATTGATTTTAGCGGGGTCAGAAATATCCACCCAAAGAAGTTTCTGAAGATTCAATGGAACCTGATCTTTACATGGCTCTAACAAAACAGGGATCATGTAAATCGCTCCCTCTGGGCGAAGATTTTGTTGTTCTTCCGCTTTTCGAATTTCAGATTGAACGTAGCCGGTTTTCTTTACGGAAGTATTGGAAATACATACAAGAACTGCATCCGACTCTTTCATAGCTTTGTCTATTTCCAATTCTAATTTTTGGCCCGGCAAGAGGCGTTCCTCATCTATCCATGGATCAATCCATGGATGTTTTTTCAACTCGGCATAAAGTTTCCGAACAAGAGGTTTATCTTCTGTCGCATGATTAAGAAAGACTTTGACTTTTGACTGCATTTCTTCATTTCTCCTTTTCACAAGAGACCTCTCGGACACAGAATCCTTGACATTAGATCCTTGCACAATTGCCCGGTGATGTTCACCTACATAAGCTTCGATCAACTCACGTAAAATAGCGCGGGCATTTTCCCTCTCTGCATCGGTATTTTTGGAATGTTGCAACAAGTTAAGCCCTGCAACGTCAAATGGTGGTCTTTGATCTTTACGATATAAAAATTTATATTTCTTGCGCAGGCCATAAGCTAGTCCCGCTAAATAAAAAGATGTAGGATCGTCCCAGGTCAAATCAGCAATGATATAGCCCGCCTCACGTAATTTCGTTTCAATCAGCATAGGCTTTGGAAGATCAGTATTTAATTTATGCCAAGTGTTCTCATCCCACAGATAAACACCCCTGACTCCTTCACTATCCAGTGATTTTTTAATAAGAGCATTGTATGTGTCACGACCATCTTCCGTTGGCGAAGTAAAAACAAAGATCATTGAAGGGTCAATCTTTACTGAGTTCTGATTTGTTGAATCTGCCTTATGAAACTCCTCATCAAATCTTTTTTTTAAATCATTTTTCAATTCTGTTTCTCCGCCCAGTTGCTTTTTGTAAAAAACAATTCTAGGCTGAGACAATATAGCTGGAATATTATCCTTCTCTTGTTCATCGGCAATAAAAACAATTTTTTTTTGCCAGGCATAGCCGATTCCCGCTTCAAACAATACATTCGGTTTTCGGCCGCTCAACTCAACAACTAATATTTCCGCCTTTTGAATACCGTAATGAACATCAGCCATAATACTGTTACTTGTTTTTGGGTCAAGGCTTTGGTTCGCCTTCTTACAGATTTTATGCATTTCATCTGCCACTTCAGAAATATATCTATAAATCGGTTCAAAACCCTTGTCAAATGGCATGGCAACAAAGATGTCTATTGGGTCTTGCATCCGCATCTTTTCCACTTCTTTTTTCTCTCTGATGTCATTTGCCTCTTCAACAGCGTTCAAGACAATCTTTTGAAATTCATCAAACTTAATAGGTTTTTCTAAATAGTCGAAAGCGCCAAGATGGGATATTGCGCGTTTGGTCGTTTCTACATCTCCATATCCTGTGACCACAATAGCTTTAGTTCCGTTATCCAGGCCTTTTATGTATTCAAGCAGTCCTAATCCGTCCACATTGCCAACCACTTCATCTTTGAGACGCATATCTGTTACAACGACATGAAAAGGCGGGGATTTTTTTTGGATTTTACTTAGGGCATCCTCATAACTCCCAGTGCTTTCTACGTCAATCCCTTCACTGAGCAAATCAACCAATGTCTCACGCCAATTAGCTTGATCATCCACTACCAAAACGGAATATTTCTTCTCGCTCATTCATTTTCTCCCAACGCTTAAGATTCCACATCCAATTTCATTTGAATGCGTCCCAACCAACGATTTTCCTGGTCAATTTCAACCACAATATCGTTTCTTCCCGATTTTTCTGGAGTGACTAAAAAACTACAAGGTTCAGGGCGTTCGGTTGACAACGGAATGTTCCAATATCTTTCAACTTCCGGCGCCACCTTCATTCCATTGGCTTGGATATAAACATGCAGTTTGATCTTTCCCCGTTTATTGCCTTGCGGCAATAGATTGATCCCCACTGCATTTTCTGAAGGATTATCCTGAATTGACAAATTAACATGGTAGGTTTTTCCTGTCACGCCTTTCGCAACAAGTTGTTCTGGTTCGTTAAGATGATTTATTTGCGCTGAAATATACTTCCTCGACAACGCACTGTGGAGAATCTCACGCAAGTCCTTGTCGTTAAATTCCTCATTTGGCACAGAAACTACCGTCAAGACAGGATGTTCACGCATAGCTTCTATAATTTTATGGACGGTACTTAACGTAAGGATGATAATTTTGCCATTGGGATATAAACGTTGCAGTTTGTCAAACGCTCCACCCGTTGCCAGAGACTCATTTATAAGTATTAGTACGTAATCTTTAGAAGGTGAATTTTCCAAACCATCAATGCTTTCCATGCCCGTGACCCGATACCCATCTTTCTGTAGAACATCCTGCAATCTTGAGCGCTTAATCTGATTCGGTTCAAGCACAAGAACATCATAGGAAACATCAATAAATCCCTGCGGACGTTTTTGTTCAACTTCTTCTGCGGCATGATGAACAATTTTTCGAAATTTCTCGATGGCAAAAGGTGAACCGTCGGATGGTCGCTTTTCCAAGTAATCATAAGCCGCCAAGAGCGACAAAGCCTTTCTAGCTGTATCAATTGTGGCATAACCCGTGACCACAATCATTTTAGTTTCATCGCCGCGCTTGTTTAAATATTCAACTAATTTCAAACCATCCTCATTGCCGACCTCTTCGTCTTTAAGACGCATATCCGTCACCACTACATGAAAAGGGGGAATCTGATTTCGGATGATTTCCAAAGCGTCATCATGGTTGCTTGCGCTTTTTACATCAAACTCATCTTCAAGCAAGTTAACCAGCAATTCGCGCCAATTGGCCTGATCATCTATTACTAAAACAGAATATTTCTTCTTAGACTCAGCCATGTTGTATCAGGAATTTTCGTTAGTAGGGATGCGAATAGTAAACACCGAACCCTTACCCACCTCACTTTGAACATCAATATCGCCGCCAATACGTCTAATAAATGTTCGGTCTCTCCAAAGCCCAAACCCTAATCCCCTTCCTTCCTTGGTTGTATAAAAGAGATCGAATATTTTAGGAAGTTCCGAAGATGGTATACCTTTGCCAGTATCAGAGACCCTTATTTCTACAAATTCCTTTTCGGCTCGTTTAAACAATCGCGTCTCAACAATCATAGTCCCTTGACCGTCAATAGCTTCCATTCCATTTTTTACAATGCTGGTTAAAGTATCCAGGAAAGAATTCCTCTCAATATGAATGGAAGGCAATATCTCAACGAATTTCCTCAAAACTTCCACATTATTTTGAACATTTTTCTGGGCGGTCTCCGCTCTTTTAATTGCAATGTCAAGCAACTGATTTATATCAACTCTTTCCGGCGCTTTTTGCTCTGTACTTTCACGTATTTCCTTTGCCGCTGAAAGGATGCCATCCGCCTCTCCTCGAATCTTCTCAAGTTGTTCGATAATCTTTGTATTCTTGGGATCGCCGGTACCCAATAATGATTTCGCCATATCAATTCGTACAGGGATGGTTCCTGCCAGATTATTCATTTTATGAGCAAATTCTGCCGCGGTCATGCTCATGATCGCCATGTTTTCAGCCGCATTTTTTTCTTCTCGAATATGTTCTTCCCTTTGAGTTATATGCAGGTTATTTATCCCTGCCGAGACCTGCCCGGCCAGGTTTTCTATTATCTCTCGATCATCATCAGTGTAAACGTGTTCGAATTCATAATTACGCAAGACTATCGCGCCAAGCGCCTGCTGATTTGTTGAGAGGATAGGAACTCCCAGCCATGAACGCGCACGAGGCGACTTGCTTCTCTGAAGCGAATCAGGTGCATATTCTTCATAGGCTTGTTGGACATTGAATGGATTAAAAGGTTTTCTCGTCCGAATAATGTATTCGGTCAATCCTTTTTGGGTAGGACGACCGACCATAGGAGATTTCTGATCAAGGTTACGTGCCCTGCCAATACGAATCGTTCCGAAGATTTCATCTGCCGTATCGAGCCTATTGGGATCTGGTTCGTAAAAAGCGATATACATATTACGGGTATCAAGATTCAGCTTTGTTACGCTCTCTATAACAAGATCAAGAATCTCATTTTCTTGTTTAACAAGACCACTGGCAAGCTGTCTTCCGACATCGTTAAGTACTCTTAAATTCTCAGCTTTACGTTTCAATTGCTCATTTGCAACTTCCAATTCATCGTAGACGCGCACATTGGCAATCGTAATGGCTGCTTGACGCGCTGCTGTCGCCAATGTTGCCTCATCGTTTTTGTTGAAAGAATGAGTTTTTCGCCGGCTTTCAACCACCAACGCACCCAATATTTGATCTCCTGCAATTAGCGGAACGCCCAACCAAGACTGAGGAACATCCTGATCATCGGGCCAGTAGCGAATTCCACCTTTTTCAATATGAGATAACAAGTCGCTTTCGTAAAGCAGGCTTTTCGCGCTGGTAATCACAAGATCGGGCAAAATGCCATTCGATTCGCAGAGACGGGAATCCCATAAAGTTACTTTGCCGCCATCGCGCACCAACGGGAAACTGAGTTCCCTTTTTTTTGAATCATAAAGGGCAACATAAAACCGCCCGGATGGAACCAACTTTTCAACCTTTTGGGAAACCGATTTCAGAATCGGGGTCATTCGATCAGTGGTCATGGCATCCCTCGCAAGATTATTTCTGTGACATTTGTTTCCACAATATCCATCTTCCAGAGTTCCTCGGCAACCTCAATTGCTTTGGGGTGATAAGCAATGTGCTTTTCATTTAGATAACGTTGAAGCAATGGGAGCGGAACGCCATATTCTTTCTCAAAATCCAGAATATCCTGGCCGCTTACCCAATCAACAATGTTTTGATTATCCAATAAACGCTCGATGTGTGCAAAACCCAATTTCAAGGTATGTTCGAGATGCACTTTTTCATCAACGAAATATTGCATGAGGATCGTTTTAGCATCCTGGATTTCAGGCTTAAATTCCAGATAGAGTGAAATTACTCGATCGAGCAAACCCGAAAAATAGGATAAGTCATTTATCCCCAGCAATTCCATACTTACGAAAAGCTCCCGCATCAAGCGGCGCATCAAGAAGGAGCGGCCTCCCTTGCCCGGAGGCGGGGCGCCGTCCGAGATCAAGAAAAGAAGCGCGCGCAAGTGATCAGCGAGGATTCTTTCAAAGCGGACACGGTCATCCTTTTCCAATGACGTAGCCTTGGACAACATTTCAATTTGAAACATCAACGGCTGGATGCTGTCAATTTCATAGACCGAACCGACTTCCTGCAAGACCATCGCCAGACGCTCAAGGCCAACGACGGATTCAATAAAGGGATTTTCCAACGGATCAAGCCGCCCCGATTCCTCATCGAGAGAATGGGTGATGAAGAGCATGTTCAGGAACTCGATAAACCGCCCACAAGCGCAACCAGGCTGACAGCCCGGCCCGCAGCGCAGATCAATTCCACGATCAAAAAATATTTCGGAGTTCGGTCCACATTTGGATGCGTGTTCAGCACCCATCAGCATCGCGCTTTGTTTCCAGAAATTATTTTTCGCATCCATTGCCAGAAGATGATCTTCCCGAACTCCGGCCTCGCGCCATGATCGATAAGTTAAAGAATCGGCTTCGAATTGATTCCCGGCAATCGAATCACCTCCGAAATAAGTCACCCAAAGTTTTTCGGCAGGAAGTTGAAAAGTTTTTGTTGCCAATTGCCATGCGCCTTGAATCCGCTCTGAGCGATTCACGAAGCCAAAGGTAAACGCGCCCAACATGCGAAAGAAACTGAGATGGGTCTTGCTCTTGCCGATATGATCAAGATCGAAATGACGAAAGCAATTCTGCAACAACGCAAATCGCTTTTGGCCCTGACTAGCGAATGGCGCGGCGGAACGTTCAACCTGCACCAGCCCGGCACTCATCACAAATGACATAGGAATGCTATCATCGAGAAGCGAACTGCCGGGGAGAACTTGATAATCCAATTCACGAAAATGATTCAAAAACATTCGTGCAATTTCGTTCGTATCCGAATGGATGATTGATGTAGCATGTTTTGTTTTTATATTTTGCTCTTCAGGCGGAGTAAGCGATGTTTCAGTTTCGTCAATCTCGACATTTTTTTGCCACAATCGATAGCGCAACAAAGGCAATGGCAGACCATGTTTATTTTCCAAAGCAGAAATGTCACTCGTGCTGATATGCCTTCTACTGTGTTGAAGGATGGCTTCGAGATCATAAAGTCCAACCTGCACAGTGCGCTCGAAGCGTTCGTGCTCTTCGGATACATAACTCAATAAACGTCTTTGCGCCGAAGCCAATTGCGGATAAATTTCCAATGCGGTCAGAATCATGGAACGCATAAATCCGGGATCAGAAATTCCCAGCAGGCGTTGGCTGGTCAACAATTCGCGGATCAGTTTGCGCATCAGGCGGGAACGTCCGCCCTTGCCAGCAGGCGGTGCGCCATCAGCGGTCAGAAAGAGAAGCGCGCGCAGATGATCCACGAGAATTCTTTCAAATTTAACCGGATCGAGTCCTTCAATTTCAATAGGTAGAGGCTTTGAAAAACAACGCAACTGTTGGATCAAGGGGGCAATGCTATCTATCTCAAAAACAGACTCTTTGTTTTGCAAAATCGAAGCTACGCGTTCTCTTCCAATAACCACTTCTGTAAAAGGCTCGGTCATTGGGATAATTCGATGAAGTTTTTCATCAAATTGGTGCATAATAAAAAGCGTATTGAGAAACTCGACAAACCTGCCGCAACGACAACCGGGGCCGCAACTTATTTCGCAACTATATTTTTCGCCCCGATCATAAAATACCTCCGTGTTCGGACCACGCTTGCGGCTGTTGACTCTTCCGACTGCAAGACTCGTCTGCCGCCAGAAATTACTTTCCGCACCGAGACCGATAATCTGTTCACGCGGCAATCCAACCTTTTGCCATGCTGACGCAGTTTCCTCGTCCGGAGGAACATTTTGTCCATCAACTTCGCCGCCGCTGAAATAAGTCACGGCCAGAGAAGCGGGATCAAAACCATAAGTATTGGTCAGCAAATCCCAAATCTGATTAATCGTTTTTTCTCGATCTACCGGTCCAAAGTCAAAAGCCCCGGGCATTTGAAATAAACTTAAATGTGTATTGCTGTTTCCAATCTGATCAAGATCGAAATATCGAAAACAATTTTGGATCAAGACAAAGTGGTCACCGCCGCGCCTCTTACCAGACATCCTTTCAAACTGAACCATCCCCGCACTCATCACAAATGACATGGGCACTGATTCATCCAAGAGAGAACTGCCGGGAATAAGATCGTAACCAAAACCACGATAATATTCCAAGAAGAGTCTTCCGACTTCATCAACTTTGAGCGTATTCCGCGGCCGTTTGGCGTTAAACATTAATTCTTTCTTTTACTCAATCATCAACCCCTTTTTTCTAACCAGATAATGAAGCGCTCAAATCTTCTCCGAGTTCCCGCACTGTATCTAATTTGCTGATCAGGCGAGCATTTTGCAAGGCAATTGCCGCTTGTCGTCCCATGAGGGAAAGGATTCTCATATCATCAGGATCATACTTATATTCTTCCGTCTTGTTGTATGTAGCAATTACGCCAAGCACTTCATCACCAAACATGATTGGAATACCCAGCCAAGAGGCAAATGTTTGACCAATATAATTTCGAACTTCAGATTGGTAAGCTTTTTCAGCATCCGCTTTTGTATAGGTCAATATCGGAGTTTTATTTCGAATGATCCATTCGGTGCGACCATTACCGCTAGTACGAGGCGCCCAATTAGGTTCGTTTTGAATATCGACCGGAACTCCATCAACAAAAGCAAGTTCAAAATAAACCAAATCCGTTTCGGGTTCATACAGTGCAATATACATATTGCCCGTATCCATAAGACGGCTGGCTTGTTGATGAATAATAGAAAGAATCTCCCGTTCTCCACGTTGGACATTAGCCGTCAATTGTTGTCCAATTTCTGTCAACGCTTCGAAATTGGCATTTCTGCGCTCAAGACGATAATTCATATGGAACAATTCTTCGCTTTGTTTTCGAACTTCTGCGGTTTGCTTTTGCACTTCTTCGCTAATCTGTATATTTACCCTTTTTAGTTCTTCGCTCTGCTGAACTATCATTATTGTTATGACAGCAATATCAGCAAAAGTTTGCAAAGTTTCTTTATCAAATTCTGAAAAAGCCCTCAACCTTTGACTCTCGGTATTGAGGGTGCCAACAATCTCATCTTGATACATCAAAGGTACCGCAATTTCTGATTTAGCTTTTTGGTAAATACGATTGTACTCACCACTTTTTTCTTCTACTTCAACATCATCAACAATAATAGGTTCTTTGTTTCTGTAGACTTTTCCGTTAATACTAGGATGATTGCTCTTAAGCCGTTCAGATCCGGGAAGTAAATTATTCTCTTCTCCCGGCCTGACAAAGAGTGCGCTACGCACCAAATCTCCGGATTTCTGTTCAAGCATCCAGATAGACGCATAATCAGATGCCATAACATTTACTGTTTTCTCGACAACTCGATTCAAGATAGAAGCCTTGTCCACTGAGATCATAGCACTCAGAATGGGTCTTATTGGCTCAACAGATATCAAACTCTGGGCGTTATGAATTGCCAAAGCAGCCTGATCAGCATATGTTTTCAGGATGCGTTGAGCATCTTCCGTAAAATCAATTTTTTCTTTCAATTTATTGATAAACAAAGCGCCTACCATTTCGCTCTGATAGATTAACGGTAGAACAGCAAACGAAGCAATACCAAATAATTTAGACTCAGGGCGAACTTTTGGAAGACCATCTGGAATATTATTAATATCATTGTAAAAAACAGGGGTCTTTGTCTCAATAACATAACGCCCAGTTCCTCCTTCATTGCGCGGAGGAATCAATAGGTATTCATCAACAATTTTCTGGCTGGGGCCGAACCCATCAAACGCATAAAAATTATTATGTTCACGATTGTATAAATTAATACTTGCAGCCGTATTTTCACCTAACATTTTAACGAGGCTAGCAAGAATCTGGTGAAGCAAATCTTTTAAAGAATGAGATTCTGTTAAATAATGCAATGATTGTATATTTTCAATCAAATCAGATTGTTGGATGGCCGCTGACGCCGCGTGAGCAAAACTTTCACACAACTTTTCGTCCTCTTTGGTAAAGAAATCAGCATAATCACTTTCAAGATTTAGCACACCAATAACTCCACCAAAAACATTTTTTAGCGGAATCGCCATCTCCGATTTAGTAGTTGGGTACCATGGATCATAGAAGCCCACCTTACTAATGTCGCCTGTCCGATAAATCTTTCCCAAGCGAATTACATAACCTGTAATACCCTTTTGAATAGAAAGGGGGGGCTCTTTTATATTTTCTTCCAACTCTCCATTTATCCATCGCACTTTATGCTGTGTATGTTGTCCGTCTTCGGTCAGTCTACTAATAGACCCGTTATTTGCAGAAAACAAAATGGCAGTTTGTTTTAGAATTTCCGCTAAAGGCGACTCCTTCATTCCGATCACATCAATAATTTCTTTTAGGGCATTAATCCGTGCATCACGCAGTTCCCACATGCGGGCATTGCGAATCGCAGTTGCCGCCAAATTCGAGAAAGAGTCGATTAGGAAAATTTGTTCTTTATCAAAAGACTGGCGAGTTCGATAATTAACGAACATCACACCCACGGTTTCATCGCCCGTTTTTAACGGAATTGAACATGATGAAACCACACCCTCACGAATCACAAAACGTTTTTCAGGAGCATCCTCACGCGGCTCATAATCTTCTGTTAAAGCTGGGGTAATTTGAGCATCCGGGAAATATTGCGGCTTCCCCGAATTAACCACCTTTGTCACGACATCATCATCATAAACTTTGTTTTTCGGCACGAAAGGATGCCATCGCTCACCAGCCATTACCGGCGGCAAAGTAAATTCCTTGCGCACCTGATTATATTCATACAAATCAACAATATCTGCACCAAGAACTTTTCTTGCTTCCTCGGCTATTTGGTTTAGCACTTCGGTGGGATTCTCGATGGCCACTACCATTTTCCCAAGTTCATACAAAATGGAAGCGGATGGCTCAGCTTGCTGCGTTTTCTTGGATGCGGATCGCGGTTTACTCATTGTTTCTCTCCTTACTCACCAACTCAAAAGGACAGGCTATCTGCATACAATATAAATATTTCCGGAAAATGGCGCTGATATGATTATTTCTAGGGCGACCGTAAATGCTAATCGCCATTCTTTAGCTCTACAAATTTCAGCGCAAAAGCATCTTCCATCCTTGTCTTGACAATTGCACTCAACAGCTAAATTTTCACCCAATAGATATCGCAATTGTAGACCCGATTCGGGATTCTTGCAAATCAACCTGTATACCCAACAGGGCAATCGCATCTAAATTCCTGCGGCCAGCACCTTGAGCAAGTACTCATCGTTCCAGGCGGCTTGCAGTTGTTTGGCGTGAATGCCACCTTTGGCCGTTTTCTCCTGTTTGAGCAGGTTGAGAG
>JAJYOH010000277.1 GCA_021796315.1 Chloroflexota bacterium | reverse complement strand
CTTTGCGTGCTAAGCCCTGCGTTTTTTCAGGGTCGCGGTTCAAAAAATCCTTGTACACGTGTGCCTGCCTGTCCTGGTGATCTTCCAGGGCGGCCCAGTGCAGGCAAAAAGCAGGCATTTAACTTTTAAGTTCTTAAAAGGCAAAAGGTTATCTATTCTATGACTTGAATATACTAGAAAAATATGATAAATATTGACTTTTCCCTCTGACCCTGCTATAATGCGCACTCTCGATATTTCACGCCCAAAAGGCGTTTTTCAGGAGCAATCATGTCGGAACTGGTTATCAAGAATCTCCATGTCAACATTGGAGATAAGGAAATTCTCAAAGGTCTCGATCTTACAATCAAACAAGGCGAAATCCACGCCATCATGGGACCGAACGGTACGGGAAAATCCACGCTGGCCTATACGCTGATGGGGCACCCGAATTACATTGTTACCAAAGGCGAAGTTATTTTTAAGGGAAAAAATATGCTTGAGCTGGAACCGGATGAGCGTTCCCGCGAGGGAATTTTCCTCGCATTCCAGTATCCAGTTGCCATTCCGGGTGTGACCGTTGCCAACTTTCTGCGTACTGCGCTGAACTCCCGCCGTCGCGCTGTCAATCCCGAAGATAAGGGCATGCCCATTCCTGAGTTCCGCAAGATGCTCAAGGAAAAGATGGAACTGCTCAAGATGGATCAGGCCTTCGCTGGCCGTTACTTGAACGATGGATTTTCCGGCGGCGAAAAGAAGCGCGCTGAGATCTTACAGATGGCCGCTCTCAAACCGGAAATCGCTGTTTTGGATGAGACCGATTCGGGTCTGGATATCGATGCGCTGCGTATCGTCGCGGAAGGCGTCAACGCTCTTTCCGGACCCGAGCTCGGCGTGCTCGTCATCACGCATTATCAGCGCCTGTTGAATTACATCAAACCGCAATTCGTCCACATCATGCTGGATGGGCGCATCGTTGAATCTGGTGGACCCGATCTGGCTTTGCATCTCGAAGAGCAAGGCTATGATTGGGTTCGTGAAAAATATGACGCAGTGCTCGAAGAGTAAGAAGTTGCGTAACTTTAGTGTTTGAGAAATCGGAGACTCTTATGTCTGACGACGCAAAAATTCTTGATGATATTGGCGAATATAAATACGGTTTTCATGACCGTGACGATAATTATGTTTTCAAATCCCAGCGCGGACTTACGCGCGAGGTGGTTGAAAATATTTCGCGTATGAAGAACGAGCCGAAGTGGATGCTCGATTTCCGTCTCAAGGCGCTCGAACATTATTTGACTCGTCCCATGCCAACCTGGGGACCCGACATCTCGAACCTCGACCTTGAAAATATTTTTTACTACGTCAAACCGACCGAGAAAAGCGAAAAATCCTGGGACGATGTTCCGGATGACATCAAAAATACGTTCGACAAATTGGGCATTCCTGAAGCCGAGCGAAAATTTTTGGCAGGCGTCGGCGCGCAATATGAATCCGAGATGGTCTATCACTCCATTTTGGAACATCTCGAAAAACAGGGTGTGATCTTCCTGTCCATCGAAGATGGCCTCAAACAATATCCTGACCTGTTCAAAGAATATTTCGGAACGGTCATCCCGATTGAAGACAATAAATTTGCGGCGTTGAATTCTGCCGTTTGGTCGGGCGGATCGTTCGTCTATGTGCCGAAAGGCGTCAAAGTGGATTTGCCTTTGCAGGCTTATTTCCGTCTCAACACCGCCAACGTCGGACAGTTCGAGCGTACATTGATCATCGTTGATGAAGGCGCTTCGGTGCATTACGTCGAAGGTTGTACCGCGCCGCAATACACAACCAATTCGTTCCACTCCGGTGTGATCGAGATCATCGTCAAGAAGGGTGCGCGCTCGCGCTACTCGACCATTCAAAACTGGTCGACGAACGTGTTCAACCTCGTCACGCAACGCGCCAAGGTTTTCGAGAACGCTTCGCACGAATGGGTCGACGCGAACCTCGGCTCGAAGCTGACGATGAAATATCCATCCTGTTATTTAATGGAACCAGGCGCTCATGGAGAAATGCTTTCGATGGCGTTCGCCGGCCCGGGTCAGACGCAGGATGCGGGCAGCAAGATGATTCACTTCGCGCCGAATACCACCAGCAAAATTGTGTCCAAGTCCATCAGCAAATCCGGCGGACGCGCTTCGTACCGCGGCATGGTCAAAGTTCATAAAGGCGCGAAGGGCGTTAAATCCAACGTGGTTTGTGATGCGCTTCTGCTTGATCCGAAATCGCGCTCCGATACTTATCCCACGATTGAAATTGACGAAGACGATGTGACCATCGGTCACGAGGCTTCGGTCAGTAAGGTGGGTGAGGAGCAACTCTTCTACCTCATGTCGCGCGGCCTTAGCGAAGAGGAAGCCACCGGCATGGTCGTCGCTGGTTTCATCGAGCCGCTCGTCAAAGAATTGCCGATGGAATACGCTGTTGAAATGAACCGTCTGATCCAATTGCAGATGGAAGGAAGCATCGGATAATATATTCCAAACCCTAAAGGTTTTTTAAAACCTTTAGGGTTTATCTGGAAAATAATATGCAAGAGAAACCAAAAATTTCTGTTTCAAAAACGCGACGGACGGATTCCGCCGCAAAAGATTTTTCATTCACTCAAGCCGACATCCCCGCCTCGAGCGGCGACATCGCTTCTTACCGCGCCCGAGCCTGGGACGCGTTTAAGCGGCTTTCGCTTCCCTCCGTTTCTGATGAAGCCTGGCGTCGCACGGATATTCACACTCTGCCCGCCGATAAATTTGTTCTTCCAAAAGATGGCGCGTTCAAAGATTATCCATCTGTGCCGGATGATTTGCTCAAGCCGCTCGTAGCTGATGCGCATGGCGGACAGATCGTTTTGCTGCCCGGCGGCGCGACCGTTGAACTCGCTGAATCGCTGACTCAAAAGGGCGTGATCTTTACCGACCTAAAAACTGCGCTGGTAAAACATCCCGACCTGGTTGCCAGGATGCTCGGACAAACTGTCAATGTGGAGGAAGGAAAATTTTCCGCGCTGGCCGGCGCGTTCGCTCAGAATGGCGTGGTCTTGTACGTTCCCAAAGGTGTTAAAGTTGAAGAACCTTTCCACTCTGTTTTGTGGGGACCGGCTGCTAATCTCGCTTATATTTCGCATTTGCTCGTTCTGATCGAAGACGGCGCATCCGCGACTTATGTTCACGAATCCGCTTCGCCGACCGAAGAAAAATCTCACACGATGCATGCTGGACTTGTTGAAATTAAAGTCGGCGCGGATGCCAACTTTAAATTTGTCGAGCTTCAATCGTGGGGCAAACACGTCTGGAATTTTTCACACGAAAGAATTCGCGTGGAGCGCGGCGGCAATCTCGATTGGATTTTTGGCGCGGTCGGTTCGCGATTAACAAAAAATTTCTCCGAGCTTGATCTGGCTGGCGAAGGCGCAACCGGTCGCATGTCCGGTTTCTATTTCACGGATGGCTCTCAGCACCTCGACCATGACACGCAGCAGAATCATCTTGCTCCGCACACCACCAGCGATCTTTTATTCAAAGGCGCGCTCAAAGGACAGAGCCGTTCGGTCTGGCAGGGCATGATCTATGTCGCGCCGTCAGCGCAGAAAACGGACGGGTATCAGGCAAACCGCAATCTCGTCCTGAGTGATGCGGCGCGTGCCGATTCGATTCCCGGTTTGGAAATTCTGGCGGACGATGTTCGCTGCACGCATGGAGCAACCGTCGGCAAGTTGGAAGCGGAGCCGCTTTTTTATCTGGAAAGTCGCGGCATTCCTTTAAAGGATGCCGAACGAATTATGGTCGAAGGATTCTTTGATCCGATCATGCAGCGCATTCCGTTCGAGGGCGTGCGTGAAAGATTCCATCAGGCCATTTTGGAAAAGACGGGATAATTTTGGAAGTAATTAATTTGTGGATGGAATAACAAAATCTGTACGTAGTCAGGAAAAATGATGCCAACAGCCAAAACAAAAACCAAAGTTAAGCAAGCGCGTGTAGCGCCTGTTGCTGCACAACCGCGCCGTGCGCGCGGAGGACGCATACAGTTCGCTTACATGAAAGCGCCTGGTGCAGCCTACGCTTTTGAAGTGGGCGATACCGTTGAAGTTTTTTGCGATCATGAAAAAAATAGTGAGCGTGTCCGTGGATGGGTTAAGGGAATCGTCGTGCAGGTGGATAACAAAATGGTGGCGGTGCAATTTCGCTCCAATGTTTTCCTGACCGACGGCTGGATGGTCCCGGATCGTATTTTGTGGTACCCGCTGAACTCGGACCAGATTCGCCCGGCGGGAACTCAGAAGAAATTAGGCAAGAAAGAACTTCCAGAATATTAATGGTTTGAGTCGTTATGTCTTTAGATGTTTCCCGTATCCGCCAGGATTTCCCAATTCTTGAGCGCGAAGTTCGGCCCGGCGTCAAACTCGTTTACCTCGACTCCACTGCAACTTCGCAAAAGCCGCTTTCCGTCATCGAGGCGATGAACGATTTTTATCGTCGCTCGAATGCGAACATCCATCGCGGCGTGCACATGCTGGCCGAAGAATCCACCGCTCTCTATGAACAGGCTCGCGAGAAGATTGCGAAATTCATCAATGCGCCTTCCGCGCGTCAGGTGATTTACACACGCAATACCACCGAGTCGATCAATCTTGTTGCGTATACCTGGGCGCGTGCGAACTTGAAAAGCGGCGATCTCGTCATCCTGACTGAGATGGAACATCACAGCAATCTTGTGCCGTGGCACATGCTTGCAGCGGAACGCGGGATTCAATTGGAGTTCATTCCGGTGACGGATGACGGTCTGCTCGATCTTGAGACATATAAATCGCTTCTTGCCCGGACCCCGAAACTGGTCGCGTTTACGCACATGTCCAACGTTCTCGGCACGATCACGCCAGCCGCTGAGATCATCAGGCTGGCGCATGAGGCAGGCGCAATTACTCTCGTGGACGGCGCTCAATCGGTTCCGCATTTAAGCGTGGATATGCAAGCCCTCGATGCAGATTTTTATGCTTTCTCGGCTCACAAAATGTGCGGTCCGACCGGCATTGGCGCGTTATACGGACGCGAATCTTTGCTGGAAGCGATGCCTCCATTTCTCGGCGGCGGCGACATGATCAAGGAAGTCAAACTGCGCTCGTTCCGTCCGAATTCGATTCCCGCCAAATTCGAAGCCGGGACTCCGGCCATTGCTGAATCTGTCGGCTTTGGCGCTGCCGTGGATTATCTGAATTCGATTGGCATGGAGAATATCGCCGCGCACGAACATGAGATGATCGAATATACGCTCGAGCGTCTCGAAGAAATTCCTGGTCTGAAAGTCTTTGGTCCTTCTGCGGACAAAAAAGGCGGCGTGGCTTCGTTCACGTTTGAAGGTGTCCATCCGCACGATGTGGCGCAGATTCTCGATCAGGATGGGGTTGCCATCCGCGCTGGACATCATTGCGCCCAGCCTTTGCATGAGAAGTTTGGCATCCCGGCTACTTCCCGCGCCAGTTTCTATCTTTATTCAACAAAGGATGAAGTGGATAAATTGGTGGAGGGGATTTACAAAGTCAAGAAAGTGTTTGGATAATTTTGACCATGGACGATCTCTATCGCGAAGTTATCATCGAGCATTATAAGAATCCATCCTACCGCGGCAAACTCGACCCGCACGATATTTCCTTTGCGGATAATAATCCGCTGTGCGGTGACCACATCCAAATTGATCTGCGTGTGGACGAAAGCGGCAAAGTTACCGACGCGCGTTTCGATGGTCATGGTTGCGCCATCTCGCAGGCTTCTGCCGATTTGTTAATTGAATCTGTTATCGGCAAATCTGTAGAAGACGTCAAAAAGATGAACAAGCAGGATATTCTTGACCTGCTCGGAATCGAGCTTGGTCCTGTCCGCTTGAAATGTGCCTTGCTTTCGCTGAAGGTTTTGAAGGCCGGCGTTTACGGCCTCGGCGAAGCCAGCGACTCTTTGGTGGAATAGATTTCCTCTCCCTTTGGGAGAGGGCAGGGTGAGGGAAGAGAATGTTCAACTACACACAACTCGAAGAATCAAAAATCGAATATGTTGAAATCGCCCCCACATCAGAACTGCCGAATGGCGAACGGCTTTTTGTCGAAGTCTCTGACAGGCCCATCGTGATCTTTAATATTGCTGGACAGTTTTTTGCCATCGGCGATGTCTGCACTCACGATAATGGTCCGCTTGGCGATGGAATGCTGGAAGGTTACAACGTTGTCTGCCCGCGTCATGGCGCGGAGTTTGATGTCCGCACCGGAAAAGTTATGGAGTTGCCCGCGGTGGTGGATATTCCGGCGTATCCGGTTCAAGTCCGTGACGGAAATATTTTTCTCGGCGTGCCGAAAGAATAAATAAAAACTTCCGAAGCCTTTCAAACTTCGGAAGTTTTCTTTTACCAATCTCCGGCATATCCAATTGCAAACGGCTTGGTGATATTTTCGATTCGCGCCCGCCGCAATTCAACTAATTGACGGATGTGCAGTCGGTTCCTCGTAAAGCGTTTCGAATTTCATATCGCACCTCTATTCGCAAATCTCGAATTCTCCGACGATACGCAAAATGTCGAATCCCTCCGCGAACGGACGTTCCGCCAGCGCGCCATGGCGAACCATGATCGAGCGGGTGAGTTCATTGTTGAAATAATATTTATCGCGATAAGTCTCGTATTGGGAGAGCGCTTCGATCTTGGCGTTGACATCCTCTTCCGTGACTTCCACCAGAAAATGCGGAAAAAATCCATGCGAGGAACGGACAACATCGAAACCCAGGACGGTGATGCCGCGAAATGCGCGCAAGGCCTCTTCGGTCATCGTGTTGTGGTCCTGGTGCACATCCTGTTTTGAATGAACAAAAATAATGTCCGGCTGAAAATCGTTGCGAAGTTTCAGAAAGTATTCGAGAATTTCCTGCCGTGAATCGTGGAAGATGCGCGTGGTGAATGGGCCAAACACAACTTTTTCTTTTGGAATTCCAAGCACAGACATCGAGCGAAGATGCTCATCTTTCACGTTTTGCAAATCAGGATTCTTCTGATTATCTGAAAGCGTGACGCAAAGAAGGTCGCTCATGCCCTTGATATGATGGATGAGCGCGCCGCATCCCAACTCGATATCGTCGGGATGTGCGCCGAGAAATAGTACGCGTTTGCCGTAGAAGATCATAATGAAATGGCGTCATTGCGAGGGTGTCCTCCCGAAGCAAGCTCTGTTTCGCGTGAAGATTGCTTCGTCGCCTGAGAAGCGGCTCCTCGCAATGACCCAGCCTTTTTATTTCGTCGCCAGAATTCCGCCGACGACTTTGGTCATGACCAATTTGCCGTCGCGGTCGAACCATTTTTTAGCAACCACTTCGATCTTGTTAATCATGGCTTTGTATTCATCTTTGTCATTGAACATGGATGTCCATAGTTTGCGATCTTCGCTCAAGGATGCGCGCACATAGTCGATGAATGGTGCTACTTCCGGGAAATTCAAGTGATTTTCGAATTTATGCAATTCAGTCTTGGCGAAGATTTTGCTGATGGTGTTGAAGATGTCGCCTTTGAAGCGCGATGAACCAGGCATGGGCGGGATGGGTTTGCTCGTGGCTTCCTTGATGATGTCATAAAACATCTGCTTGTTTTCAGGAAGC